>NZ_CFHWAF010000023.1:0-42113 GCF_984452065.1 Hoeflea sp.
TAGGGCGCAACGATCAGCGACGAGCCGGAGAGGGAAAACAGCTTGTTTTCCGAGCCGATGAAAATGCGGACGCCGGACCCGGCCTCGGCCAGATCCAGAAGTTCGATCAGCCCGTCCTTCTTCTCCAGATCGTCGAAGAGCAGTCTGAGGCGTTCGATTTCCTCCATGTCCGAAATCGTGTCGAGAAGATTGGCGCGGCCGCGCACGATCAGCCGCGCCGGCTGGCCCTCGGCGCTGCCGGACCACACGGCGACACCGCGTTCGACAAGCGTCCGGGACAAAGCGTCGAGCTCGCGGCTGACTTCGGTCTTGAGCTTCCTGATCTCGCCCCTGAGCTCGTTCAGCGTATGGCCGGCAATGTGGGCGTTGAGGAAATTCGCCGCTTCCGTCAACTGGGACGCGGTCACGCCCGCCGGCAGATCGATGATGCGGTTTTCCACCTGGTCGTTGTCTCCGACGAGCACGACCAGCGCCCGCGTCTGCTCAAGCCTGACGAATTCGATATGCTTGATGACCGCGTCGTTCTTGCTGGTGATCACCAGCCCGGCGCCGCGCGACAGGCCGGACAGAAGCTGGCTGGCCTCCGTAAGAAGCGTTTCCACCGACTGGTTGCGCTCGACGCTGCTGACCTGCCGCTCGATCATGTCGCGCTCTTCATTGGACAGATCGCCCGATTCCATGAAGGCGTCGACAAAAAAGCGCAATCCCTGCTGGGTCGGCAGCCGTCCGGCGCTGATATGGGGCGCATAGATGAGGCCGAGCTCCTCCAGATCGCTCATGACGTTGCGCACGGAGGCGGGCGACAGCGCCATCGGCAGGACGCGCGAGAGATTGCGCGATCCGACCGGATCGCCTGATTCGAGATAGAGTTCGACAATGCTGCGAAAAATTTCCCGGGTTCGGTCGTCAAGACGGGCCGGCCGTTCGATACCCATTTGCGAATCCTTACTCATGCAATCGGTCTCTTGGCTGCTGCAGCGTCCATGCGCATAGTTTCACGCTCGCCGCGAAAAAATCAAACGGCATGGCTCCTATATAGTGCATTTTCTTTGCAAGTGCCGCAAAGGAAGGCTAGGACCGGTTACGGATTGAACAGGAGTACCTCTATGCGCCCATCAGGCAGAAGAACCGATGAGATGCGGGCCGTTTCCTTCGAGCGCGGCTTTTCCAAGCACGCCGAAGGGTCCTGCCTCGTCAAATTCGGCGACACCCATGTGCTGTGCACGGCAAGTCTGGAAGAACGGGTTCCGCCATGGCTGCGCAATGCGGGAAAGGGCTGGGTGACGGCGGAATACGGCATGCTGCCGCGCGCGACGGGCGAGCGGATGCGCCGCGAGGCGTCGGCCGGAAAGCAGAGCGGAAGAACACAGGAAATCCAGCGTCTTATTGGCCGGTCGCTGCGTGCGGTGGTCGACCTTGAGGCCCTTGGCGAACGGCAGATTTCCGTCGACTGCGATGTTATTCAGGCCGATGGCGGAACCCGGACGACCTCGATCACAGGGGCCTGGATCGCCCTCCACGACTGCCTCAAATGGATGGAGGCGCAAGGCATGGTGACGGCGCAGAAGGTGCTCAAGGATCATATCGCCGCCATCTCTTGCGGCATTTTCCTCAATCAGCCGGTCATAGACCTCGACTATGCGGAGGATTCGTCGGCCGAGACCGATGCGAACTTCGTGATGACCGGATCCGGCGGCATTGTCGAAATTCAGGGCACGGCGGAGGGCGAACCCTTCAGCGAGGACGAATTCGCCAGCCTTCTCGGTCTCGCCAAGAACGGTATTGCGGGCCTTGTCGAGATGCAGCGGCAGGCGACATCGGCCTGAGACGAGGATGATGAAGCCGCCAAGCCACATACTGGAAACCGGCCTTTATGCCGATGACCTTGACGCGGCCGAGCGGTTTTACGGCGATCTTCTGGGCCTCGAAAAGGTCACGCGGGCCGGCAACCGGCATGTCTTCTTCCGCTGCGGCGAGGGCATGTTGCTGATTTTCAACCCGGATGAATCGGTCAAGCCGCCGGAAAACCCGGCCATGCCCGTGCCGGTTCATGGCGCAAGGGGCGAGGGGCATATGTGTTTTGCGGCAACGGGAAAGGACATCGAGGCCATCAAGGCGCGGCTCGACGCATCGGGCACCGCCATTGAGGCGGATTTCCGGTGGCCGGGCGGCGGCCGCTCGATCTATGTGCGCGACCCGGCCGGCAACAGTATTGAATTTGCCGAACCCCGCATCTGGGGTTTCGGATCAGGAACGGACAGGGGCAGTGAGACAGGTTGAAGACAAGAAGCTGGTCATCGCCAGCCACAATCAGGGCAAGGTACGGGAGCTGAGGCAGCTTCTGGACCCGCTGGGCTACACGCTGGTGACGGCCACGGACCTGTCGCTTGAGGAACCCGAGGAAACCGGCCTGACCTTCGAGGAAAATGCCGAGCTGAAAGCCCGCGCGGCGGCATCCGCATCGGGCCTGCCGTCGCTTTCGGACGATTCCGGTCTCGCCGTCGATGGCCTCGACGGCGCGCCGGGGATCTATTCCGCGCGCTGGGCCGGGCCGCAGAAGGATTTCGGCGAGGCCATGCGCCGCGTCAACGAGGAACTCGAGGCAAAGGCACCCGACAACCGGACGGCGCGGTTTGTGTCGGTGATCTGCCTGGCCTGGCCGGACGGGCATGTCGAATTTTTCCGCGGCGAGGTCGAGGGTACGCTTGTCTGGCCGCCACGCGGCGATCAGGGCTTCGGATATGATCCGATCTTCCTGCCCGTCGGGTACGACAAGACCTTCGGCGAAATGAGCGCCGAACAGAAACATGGCTGGAAACCCGGGCAGGAAGCAGCGCTGTCGCACCGTGCGCGCGCATTCAAGCTCTTTGCCGAGCAGTGCCTCAAGGGCTGACGGGCACAAAAGCAATGCGTGATCAAACAGATACGGGTCTTGGCGTTTACGTGCACTGGCCGTTCTGCGCGGCCAAATGCCCCTATTGCGATTTCAACAGCCACGTCCGGCACCGGCCGGTCGACGAGGCGCGCTTTGTCGCCGGATTTGAACGTGAAATCCGCTACATGCGCTCGCTCACCGGACCGAGAACCGTCACCAGCATCTTTTTCGGAGGCGGCACGCCCTCGCTGATGGCGGCCGAAACCGTCGGCGCGATCCTGTCGGCCATTGCCGAGGCCTGGCACGTGCCGGGCGACATCGAGATTACCCTGGAAGCCAATCCTTCAAGCGTCGAGGCGAAACGGTTCCGCGGCTACCGCGACGCCGGTGTCAATCGCGTATCCCTGGGCGTTCAGGCGCTCAATGACCGGGATCTGAAATTCCTCGGCCGCCTGCACGATACGGCCGAGGCGCTTCGCGCCATCGATCTTGCCCGCGAAACCTTTCCGCGCCTCTCATTCGATCTCATCTATGCAAGGCCCGGTCAAAGCGTCGAGACATGGGGGGAGGAACTGGAGCGGGCGATCGGTCTGGCCGCCGACCATCTGTCTCTCTACCAGCTGACAATCGAGAAGGGCACGCCGTTTTTCCGGCTCCACGACGCGGGAAAACTCGTCGTTCCCGATGGCGAGCTGAGCGCCGATCTCTATGAGGCGACGCAGGAACTGACCGAAGCGCGCGGACTGCCCGCCTATGAGATTTCCAACCACGCCGTGCCGGGCGCCGAGAGCCGGCATAACCTGACCTATTGGCGCTATGGCGACTATGCCGGACTTGGCGCCGGCGCACACGGGCGACTGACCGTATCGGGCGGCAAGACCGGGACCGTCAACTACCGGCTCCCCGAACGATGGCTCGAGCAGGTGGAGGCGTTCGGGCATGGCATGGAGGAGCGGGAAGAACTCGATGAACGTTGCCAGGCCGACGAATTGATGCTCATGGGCCTGAGGCTGCGCGAGGGTATGGATCTTGCCCGCTGGCACGGCCTGACGGGCCGCAATCTCGATCCGGACAGGGAGAGCTTCCTGATCTCGCACGGTCTGCTGGAACGGCTCGGCAATTCACGGCTGCGCTGCACGCCGGCCGGCATGATGGTGCTCGATGCTGTGGTGGCGGATCTCGCCGCGTAGTCAGCCGGCCAAGCAGCGGCGGAAATAAAGCTGCCGCGGCGTGCGGTTGTAATCCCAGGCCGTGCCCTGATCGGCGTAGTAAGCCGCGCTCGCGGGCGGACAGAGCCTGCCGTCGCCATATCCGCAGGGAACCCAGCGGTCGCCGATATAGCCGGGCTCCTGATTGATCACCGGTTTCGGCGGAAACCTCTTTGCCGCCTCGGCCCGGCACTGGGCATAGCTGTTGCCGGCCGACGCGACCGCAGCGTCAGACTGATCCGCCACGTCCGACACGCAACCGGAGACGACCAAAGCCAGAACGGCGAAGAGAGGAATGCGTAGCTTGGCGGTGTTCACAACAGGCCTCGCGATTTGTTTGACGGGAACGGCGAATCGGCGCGGTCAAATGGTTCAATATGATCGCCCGATGCTCTAATGCGCCTTGGACATGTCTCCCAGAACCTCCTTGGAGGCGACGGTGGAATCGGCGTTCAGCCGGTAGACCATGGGAACGCCGGTCGCCAGGTTCAATCCGGTGATCTCGTCGCGCGTCAGGCGGTCGAGAACCATGACCAGCGAACGCAGGGAATTGCCGTGCGCCGCGACCAGAACCTTCTGGCCGGCCAGAACACGGGGCAGTATTTCCATCATGTAGTAGGGCCAGACGCGCGCGCCGGTATCCTTCAGGCTCTCGCCGCCGGGAGGCGGAACGTCATAGGACCGGCGCCAGATGTGAACCTGTTCCTCGCCCCATTTCGCCCGCGCGTCATCCTTGTTGAGGCCGGCCAGATCGCCATAGTCGCGCTCGTTCAGCGCCTGGTCGTGGATGGTCTGAAGATCGGGCTGGCCGACCTTGTCCAGAATGATCTCGCAGGTCCGCTCGGCCCGCACGAGAACCGAGGTGAAGGCGATATCGAAGCGGATGCCATAGGCATGCAGCGCCTCTCCGCCGTCTTCTGCCTCTTTGAGGCCCTGCTCCGTCAGGTCGGGATTCTTCCAGCCGGTAAAGAGGTTTTTCAGGTTCCATTCGCTTTGGCCGTGCCGTACGAGAACGAGTGTTCCGGACATGAAGGCTCCCTTTCTGATGGTCCAAGACGCCAGCCGGATGTTGCCCTGGCAACCGGCTCTATTGTTGTGAAATGCCGAGGACGTCGAGCATTGAATAAAGACCCGGTTCGCGCCCTTTTGCCCACAGCGCCGCCCTGACGGCGCCGCGCGCAAAAATAGACCGGTCAAGCGCCCGGTGGGTCAGTTCGATCGCCTCGCCCTCGCCGGCAATGACAACCGAATGCTCGCCGACGACCGATCCGCCGCGCAGCGTCGCAAAACCGATGCTCCCGCACGGGCGCGGGCCGGTCTGGCCGTCGCGCACGCGCACGCTGTTTTCGAAAAGGTCGATGCCCCTGCCCTCGGCCGCGGCCTCGCCGAGCAGGTAAGCGGTGCCGGACGGCGCGTCCACCTTGTGTCGGTGATGCATTTCCAGCACCTCGATATCCCAGTCGGCCGAACCGAGCGCGCGGGCGGCCTGTTTGACGAGAACGCTCAGAAGATTGACGCCGAGGCTCATATTGCCCGATTTGACGATCGCCGTGCGCCCGGCGGCCGTGCGGACGGCCTGTTCCTGCGCTTTCTCAAAGCCGGTGGTGCCGATGACGTGGACGAGGCCGGACCCTGCCGCAAGCTCGGCAAAGCGGACGGAAACGGCGGGCGCCGTGAAATCAAGAATCCCCTCCGCGGACGCGAAGGCCTCGCCCGGATCGTCGGTCACGACAACGCCGTTGCGGCCAAGGCCCGCAAGTTCGCCGGCATCGCGTCCGATCGCCTCCGATCCGTCACGCTCGACGGCACCCGCCAGCGTCGCCCCATCGACGGCATCGATCGCCTGGACAAGCGCCTGTCCCATGCGCCCGGCGGCTCCGACGACGGCCAGTTTCATATCAGTCATTATCAACCTCGCTGACTGCCGGTTTCCTCTCAAGCCCGAGATCCTCCGTCCCGTCAAGGCCAAGCGCCTGAAGCTTGAGGAACCGTGCATAGATGCCGTCCTCCATGGCGGCAAGTTCGGCGTGCGTGCCCTGCTCGGTCACCCGGCCGCGCAGCATGACGACGATCTTGTCGGCGCGGGCGATGGTCGACAGCCGGTGGGCGATCACCAGAACCGTGCGGCCGGACATCGCCTCATCCAGCGCCTTTTGAACCAGCACTTCGGATTCGGTATCGAGCGCGGAGGTCGCCTCGTCGAGAAGCAGGATCGGCGCCTTGCGGATCAGCGCCCGGGCGATCGACAGCCGCTGTCTCTGCCCGCCTGACAGCGTCGAGCCGCCTTCGCCGATCGGTGTGTCATAGCCCTCGGGCTGTTCGAGGATGAAATCATGGGCATAGGCGAGCCGGGCCGCCGCCTCGACTTCGGCGTCGGTGGCGTCCGGCCGGCCGTAGCGGATGTTGTCGCGGATCGAGCCCTCGAACAGATAAGGATGCTGGGAGACATAGGCGATGCCGGCGCGCAGGGAGTGTTTGGTCACTCCGGCAATGTCCTGCCCGTCGATGAGGATGCGGCCCTCCGACAGGTCGTAGAAACGCGGCAGCAGGTTGACGATCGTCGTCTTGCCGGCACCGGACGGTCCCACGAGGGCGGTGGTCTTGCCGGCTTCCGCGACAAAACTGACATCGTGGAGCACGGGGCTTGTCTCCGCATAGCCGAAGCCGACATGTTCGAAACGGATCTCGCCGCCCGAAATCCGAACATGCTTCGCGCCCGGCGCGTCCGGCTGATGCGGGACGATGTCGAGCACCTCGTAGATCATGCGCGCATTGACGATGGCGCGCTCCAGATTGACCTGAAGCTTGGCCAGCCGGCGCGCCGGATCATAGGCGAACAGGAGCGCGCCGATGAAGGAGACAAGAGCGCCGGGCAATTCGTCGGAGTTTATCGTCTGGCTGGCCGCATAGGCGAGGATCCCGGCAACGGCGAGCCCGGCGAGCGAATCGGTCAGCGGGCCGGTGCGCTCGGTAAGGCGCACGATGCGATTGGACCTTGCCTCGGCATCGGTGACGAGATGGTCGACCTTGTGGCGAAGCTGATCCTCCATGGTGAACGCCTTGACGATGGCAATGCCCTGCATCGTCTCCTGCATCACGCCGTAGACGCGGCTGTTGACCAGCACGGCCTCGCGCGTGACGCTGCGCAGGCGTTTGGAGATATAGCGCAGGGCCAGGACCACCGGCGGGCCGACCAGGAAAACGGCGAGCGTCAGGGCCCAGTCCTGATAGAACATGACGCCGACGAGCGCGACCAGCGTGAGAAGATCCTTCGCGAGCGATGTTATGGTCAGGTTGAGGACGTCGCGGATGCCGGTGGCGTTCTGTCCGATGCGGGACGCCAGTTGCGCCGACCGGGTTTCGCCGAGATAGCCGACCCCGAGCTCCATCAGGTGAGAGAACAGCCGGCGCTGATAGCGGGCGACGATGTTGTTGCCGATCTTCGCCAGCGCCACCGCCTGTCCGTAGCTCGCGAGGCCGCGTACCAGGAAGGCGACAAATATGCCGCCGGTTATCCACCAGATCACCTCGGCGCGCTGGCGCGCGAACGCCTCGTCGACAATGTCTTTCAATATCCATGCAAGAAACGCCGTCGAAAGGGAGATGGCGACAAGGCAGGCAATCGCAAAGGCGTAGGTGCCGATATAATCGCGACCGTTCTCGGAGAGGATACGCCGCAGCATGCCGATAATCGTATAGGGATCGACCCGCTTGGTGTCAGATTCGGCCAAATGAAAAAGCCCCGAAATGGTTGAATACGGGGGCTCTATATACGCTTCGGGACGGTTTGCCTATGCCCTCCAGCGGCGCCCCTCGGTCGCCACACCGAAACGCACCGGCGTGCGCGCGAACGAGGCAAGGCCGAACAGGGCGGCGAGCGGATGGGTGATGACGCAGGTCGGAATGGTGCGCATCATCTCTTCGTGAGGCGCCTTGTCCTCGAATGCGGTGCGAAATTCCGGCCTCTCAAGGACCGGAATGATCTTCTGGGCTATTCCGCCGGACAGGAACACGCCGCCGCGTGCCATGAAGACCAGGGCGAGATCGCCCGCGACCCGCCCGAGGAACGTCGCAAACATCGACAGTGTTTCGGCGGCGACCGGGTCGCTGCCGTCAAGGCCCGCCGCCGTGATCTCGTGCGGCGCGCTGAAGGCAGGCTTGACTTCATCGGCGGCACAGAGAGCGCGATAAAGGTTGACCATGCCGCTGCCGCACAGGATCTGCTCGGCCGATATACGTCCGCCGATGCGTTCCAGATGCGGGAAGATGGCAAAATCACGGTCGGAGCGCGGACCAAGATCGATATGTCCGCCCTCGCCGGGAACCGGTATCCAGTTGTGATTGGAGTAAACGAGCCCGGCGACACCAAGACCCGTTCCGGGGCCGAGCACGACCCGTGACGTGTTGGCTTCGATCGTTCCGCTGCCGATGGCGTGCCGGTGTTCGTCGTCAAGCGACGCGGCGGCCAGGGCCTGCGCCTCGAAATCGTTGAGGACAATGACGTCTTCGAGGAAGAAGTCCTGCATCATCTGCTTCGGGCGCACGACCCAGGGACAATTGGTCAATTGTATCTCATCGCCATCGACGGGCCCGGCAATCGCGAAGATCGCGGAGCGCGGCTGAACCGATGTCTTGTCGAGCACGCAGACCTGGATAGCCTCTTCGATCGACTTGTAGTCGGCGGTTGCCAGGATCGGAAACTCCTTGGGCTGCGCAAACGCATCCACCAGGATGGCAAACCGTGCGTTGGTGCCGCCGATATCGCCGATCAGGATCGGAAAATGAACGATGGCTTCCTGGTCCATGATATTTGGCATTGGTCAGTCCGTCTCCGAAATTGGCCACTCCGGCGGGTCCGCCAAAGCGTGTCGCCGGAGGCCTATTCTGCCGCATTAAATCGATTTGAATTCTTCCTATAGGAAATTGCGAACCCAATTGAAAGCAGCGGCCTCGGCTTATTTTAGCGCAAGGCTGCTTTAATAGAGAATTGTTGCAGTTCTATTGCACGAAAGGCCGCGGTTTCGGCACCGGAACAAGCGCAGGCATCGAAAAAGGCGATCGCACCGGTTTGACCGGCGCAAAGGCCGTGCGGGCGCCCGATACGGCCTGATACGTGACTTCCGTCTCCGTTGCCGGTGCGGCCGAATTCAACACGACGGCGCAGGCCGTCGGCAGATCCGAGAGCATGATGTGCTTCGGCTTTGCCGTCTTCTTCGGTTTCCTGGCAGGCTTCTTCGGCTTCAGCGCGACGTCGAACCACCAATCGAGTTCCTTGCCGCACCCGGCGCTGGCAGGAACCGCATTCTGGGCCCGGCAACTGGCCGATCCACCGGGGCACCGAAGACGGATATGCATGTGATAGTGATGACCGTAATAGGGCCTGATCTTGTTGAGGTTCGACCGGTCGCCTTTCCAGGTCTCGCACAGCTTTTTCTTGATGCCGGGATGAACCAGAACGCGCTGGACCTCGGAGTAGCTGGCCGCGCGCATGATCAGTTTGCCGTGCGCGTCGGTCCAGACCGCCGGGTCGACAACCACCGATTTCGCCTTGAGCACGGAAATGGCGCTTGTCGATTCGCGCTCCTGAGCGTTGAAACGCCGGTTCGGCATGGGTGTCAGCCAGATATCGGCGTCGAGACCGATCTGATGGGAGGCGTGGCCGGTCAGCATCGGCCCGCCACGCGGCTGCGACAGATCGCCGACAAGCAGACCCGGCCAGCCGTCCTTTTCCGCGGCATCGCGTGACAGTTTGTCGATCGTGGCGATGAGTTGCGGATGGCCCCAGCGCCGATTGCGCGAAAGCCGCATGGCCTGCCAGTAGGGGCCGTCCGTCGCTATGGCGATACCGCCTGAGAAACAACCCTTGGAATAAAAGCCATGAACCTGCGCGGGCATCGCCGAGGGAAGTTTCCTGTTGGCGAAAAGCTGCTTGGCCGGCGTGGTTTCGGAGGCAAGGCCCGGACATGCGGTCATCAGCGCGCCGCAGAGCACGGCGAGAAGCTTAATCGGAAATCGTCTTGCGGTCATGGCAAAAGCCTCATCTCGCTCCAATTCATTATAGACCATCATATGGCAAAAGCCGGACGATCACTATCTCCGGCACGATCTGCGGCATGTCGTCGAATTCACGGCACGACCCGGAACACGCTGACCGGGCCTCGCGGACCATTTACGGGTTCGAGAAAGGCGGGGGTATTGCCGGCCGCGAGGGACGCGTAAAGACTGTCCGGATAGGTTCTGACGATGTCGCGGGTCTCCGGATCGCCGGCACAAAACACAACGAGTGTGACTCCGGCCCCGCGCAGGAAAGCCGCCGCGTCCCGTTCGCTGCCCATGGCGATGCGGAATTGCGTCAGCATGCCGCCCTGGTTGCGGTGATAGGGCGCCGACAGCACGCGGTGCGGCGTGAACCGCAGGATCGCGGAACCGAGGCCGGTGCCGGCGGAGACCACACCGGCGGGTTCCGCCGCTAGGGCAGCAAGACTTTCAGCCGAATTGCAGCGCGCATGCTGCCGTGGCCTGTCGGCGGATTGCGTGACGATCGAATCGATACCGCCAACGGCCATCGTTCCGGCAAAGACCCAGAACAGCTGCACGGAAACGAGAATCAGCGCCAGATACTGCACAGCCGCGGCCCCGGCGCTGCCGGAACGGCGGCCGGCCGGGTTTTTCTGCGCGATCAGCGCCGACAGCGGAACGATGGCGATCAGATTGGCAAAAACAGCGCCGCGCACCTGATACAGCGACAGGGCATAGGCGACGGCGATGATGGCGAAGAGGACGAGATACTGGCCGATTTTCTCGCCGCGCCCGATCCACCAGGCGCACACGGCCAGTGCGATCAGGGGAACGGCGTAGAAAGCGCCAAGGCTCCCGGGGCTGATCCTCCCCTGGCTGACGACCGACCGTGCCTCCGTCACGTGATCGAGCCACAGGGCGCGCAGCAGCGGGTCGAGGCCGGCATAGGGTTGCTGAAGGCAGGCCGGCGCAACCAGCACGACCAGTGCGCACAAGACCAGGGCGAGCGTCCCCAGCGCCGCCGATCGGAAACGCCTGCTCCTGTCGCTCCAGCGCGCCGCAAGAAGAAACAGGGCAACGCCGCCCAGCGTGCCGAGCAGGTAGGAGCCTCCGGAGAACGTATCGCAGGCAATGCGGGCATAGGCCGCAGGGGGCGTGAGCAGATAAAAACAGGCCGCCAGCGTTGCCGCAAACGCCATGCCGAAAGCGCGCGCGGCGCGCCGGGCCGGCTGCCCCATCCAGGCCCAAAGGACGGCAATCGCAGCACAGCCGGTTGCCACGATGGGGAGGGTTTCGGCTCCGATCACGACGGCAAGCGCGCCCGCCGCGCCGGCAATCGAACACCATAATCTGCTGAGCTTCGGCTCGGTCAGCCCGGCAACCATAGCCATGACGAGGACAAGCTGGACGTTATGATGATCGATGGATCCGGGCTGGAAACGGTTGTGAGCGACCACGAAGAACGCCGTCAGGATCAGCGCGACAATCATTCCGCCGCGCGCGCCCAGATTGCGCCCGGCAACCGCGGCTGCCAGAAACAGCGGGATGAGCAGCGCCAGCGGCCAGACGAAAAGGGCCAGAGCCTCGGCCGTGGGAATGTCGGTGAACAGGGAGAAGAGTCCTATCATATTGGCGAGCGGCACATCGATCAGCCGCGACCAGTGCATCCGGGTTCCGCCCTCAAGCCCCAGCCGGTACTGGGTCATGTCGAACCAGCCCTGTCCCGCCATCAGGTCCCGCACCTGCACCAGGCGCATGACGTCGTCATTATCGGCGCCGACATAGTCCGCACCGAAATAGATGTGCATCGCCGAAAGAAAAACAGCCGTCAGAGCCACGGCCACCGCAACCGGCAAAGCCAGCGCCGTAGGGCTGCGGGTTTCGTCCACCTGCGGATGGGCGGCATTCGGGTTCGGCACGATCTTTCTCCGGGCGGCCGCTTTTGGCGGCAATTCCAACGCAAGCAACGTAGCCTTAACCTTCCGAAGAAATGGTAAAGGCGTGATCGGACGGCGATCATTGCCGGTGCCGGACGGCCGGCAGGATATTTTGGATTTCCGTCTCCGTAAGCCGTGCAGAATGCACAAGGATGCTGTATAGGGATCACCTGACGGCGCGCCAGCAAGCTAACCTCATCTCGCTCCAGGCACCGTGAATGATCAGCGCCGGTCCGGCGGCAAGGCAAGGAAAACAATCGCTGCATGAAAAAACGTCTGTTGAGTTTCGTCGTTGTCGGCGGAATTGCCTTTGCGACGGATGCCGGACTGCTGATGGGACTGTTGCGCTGGACCGCGCTCGATCCGTTCACGGCACGGCTGATCGCCATTGCCGCGGCGCTGCAGGTGGCCTGGCTGCTCAACCGGAACTTCACATTCGGCAAGAGCACACGTCATGCCGCTGTTGAAGGCATCCGCTACAGCAGCGTCGGTATCGCCACGAGCCTTTTGAACTATCTGGTCTATTCCGGGCTTATCGTGTTCGTGCCGGATCTGCGGCCCGTTTTCGCGCTGACCATCGGCTCCGCAATCGCCACCGTGTTTTCCTATACCGGTTACGCAAAGCTCGTCTTCGGGCGCTAATCTACCAGGGCTCGACCGAGAGCTCGGGCCAAACCTCAAGCGCCCTTTTGGCCTTGGCCGAATAGCCCGGCTCGTTCAACAGCACGCGGTTGGGAACGACGCGGAACGAAAAGATGTGATCGAGGCCGAACGGTGCGCACAGGTCGAGCGTTCCGTCGGGTTCGAGGCGCAGGCCCACGGCATGGGTCCGGGAAGAAAGCGGACAATGTCGAAGAGGATGTCCCGCTGCCTTTCAAACGGCAGTCCGGCATAACGCAGATGGTTCACATTCAGCTCCGGGGCTCGATGTTCACGGCCCGAATCGGGGCGGCGAACACCGATGATGCGGCCTGGCCGGCGGGAATTCAACCGCCCCCGACGGGCTCCCAGCCATGATGACCGGCGGCGCGGTAGACCGCGTCGATCAGTTCCTGGTTCGCCCTCGAACTCTCGAGGGAAAACAGTTCATCCCCGGCGCCGTGGGCGACATCGGCGAACGCTTCCAGCATGTTGCGGTACTGGCGTTCGGCGCCGAAGCGGTAGGTCTGCGACACGGCGTTCGACCGGTCACGCAGCGTGACCGCCGGATAGCCGTAGTCGCCGGCGTTGAACGGCGCCGACACCACAATTGCGCCCTCTTCGCCGTGGAACACCATTTCCTGACGCTGCGCCATCTGGGTCGCGCAGTAGAAGTTCAGATTGAACGCGCCGAAATCGGCCGTCACATTGGCATAGATATCGGTTCCGAATGTCGGGTCCCGCTCGAGCGTGGCACGCACGCGGGACGGCTCCCCGCCGGTCACCATGCGCGTGGCGACGGTCGGGTAGACGCCGATATCGGGCAATGCGCCGCCGCCCAGCTCCAGTATGTTGCGCATATTGTCCGGGTCGCGGTTGAAATAGGTGAACACGCCGCTGACATGGCGCAGGCGTCCGATCGCGCCGCTTTGGACAAGCTCGCGCGCTTTTGCCCATTGCGGGTGATAGCAGACCATGAAGGCTTCGCTGATCAGCAGGCCCAAGCGGTCGCGCTCGGCGATCAGCGCGTCGATTTCGCCGGCGTTCAGCGCAATCGGTTTTTCGCAAAGGACATGCTTGCCGGCCCGGGCGGCCTTCAGGCTCCATTCGATATGCTGGCTGGTCGGCAGTGGAATATAGACCCCGTCGACCTCGGGCGAGGCGAGAAGCTCCTCATAGGACCCGTAGGCGTGCGGTATG
Organism: Hoeflea sp.; assembly: GCF_984452065.1. Lineage (NCBI taxonomy): Bacteria > Pseudomonadati > Pseudomonadota > Alphaproteobacteria > Hyphomicrobiales > Rhizobiaceae > Hoeflea > Hoeflea sp. The sequence continues at coordinate 13,878 of NZ_CFHWAF010000023.1, forward strand.
CCGAAACGGCCGGCCACCTCCTGCGCGCGCTCCAGATTGCGGCTGGCGATCGCCGTTGCCACGCCGTTTCGCGCGTCCTGCATGGCCGGAAGCAACTGGGTGCGGGCGATCCTGGCCGTCGACAACACGCCCCAACGAAAAATGGCCATATCAGCCTCCCTTTGCGGCTTTCTCCCGGATTTCAGCGAAGGTCCAGTCCTTCAGCAACTGCCCGTCCTCCCAGACCGGCTGCATCAGGTTCTCCCGGTCGCCGAGGTCTTTCAGCGGAACGGCCGCATATTCTCCGTCCTCGCGGATGACCGCCTGGCGGAAGGGCTTGGATGCCTTGCCCGGATCGGTCTTCGGATCCTTGTGGATGCCGGTCCATTTGCCGGAGATGTCCTGCCTGGCATTGGCCTTCATGGCGAAACGCAGCGTGTCGCGATTGACCTTCTGCAGCAGTCCGGCGCCCATGCCGAAGGCGATGTTCTCGGCCGACCAGCCGCGCTCCATGAGCCGGTCGAGGATGATGCGGATCGTCTCCGGCGTCACGCCGTCCCCCTGGATGACCCGGACGGCGGGATTCAGGACCTTGTATCCCTTGTTGTTGACGGAATGGCCGAAAATCGAGCCAAGCATGTCGACGGTGTCGACCGGGACAACCTGCGGGTCGCCCGAATCCGGCCGGACAACCAGGGTGCCGCCCATCTGTTCGACCTTGGAGCGCAGCTCCTTGCCCCAGATCTCGGAAACGGCGTGATAAAGATCGTAGGAATCGGAAACGACGGCGACGATCTTGCCATCGCCGCCGAAGGATTCGATCATGTTTCCGTAGGCCTCGGCCTCGCGTTCCTCGCCCCATGCCGTCATGGTCGAGTGTTCGGCGGCGGGAATGGAAAAGCCGGCCATCGGCTCGCCGTAATATCTGCGTGCATAGACAAGGCCGGACACCGTGTCGGTGCCCATGAAGCTGACGAGATGCGCGACGCCGCCGATGCCCGCCTGTTCCTGCGAGGTGGCGCCGCGGGCGCCGAAATCATGCAGCCGGAAGGGAAGAACATCGCCGTAATCGTCGCAGGAACGCTCCAGCGCCGCGGCGATGATACGGCGTACATTGTGAGACACCGTCGCGACGGTTGACGGATACCAGACGGCGCGCAGGAGCGCCGTCTCGATAAAGGTGGGCAGCCAGAAAAAGTCGGGATCGGTGTTCCTGATCTGCACCAGCGGCGTTCCGGCAGGCGCAATGGATCCTTCCGGCAGGGCTTCAATCAAAATCGGAAAGCTGCCGCCGTGACGGCTGACAAGCAGCTCCCAGCCGTCCCGGTTGAAGGGCAGGCCGTGCGCCGTTACCAGCTCGTCCGCCTCGTCCACATCCTCCATGGTGATGCGCCGGGTCAGATATTCCTTCAGGAACATCTGCAGGCCGAAGAACAACACATGATCGTGCCGGCCTCCGGGCCGGCTCTCGATATAGGCCGAGATGGCCGCGGTCTCGGGCGGATACTGGGCGAAATGGGAGTATTTGTAACTGTCCGTGTTCAGGATCATGTTCATGATTTCGCCCTCGACCGGCCGGTTATGCTCACTTTAAGCATAACCGGCCGGCAAAGCATACACTATGCGCGCAGGACGCCACCGGTTTTTTTGCCGACATTTTCGACGATGCGCTCGGCCAGCGCTTCCAGATCGGCATCGGTGAGCGTGCGGTCATCCGGCTGGATATCGACCTCGACGGCAACCGACTTCTTGCCCTCGCCGAGCGAAGGGCCTTCGAAGAGGTCGAAGACGCTGACATCGACAATCAGCTTCTTGTCGGCGGCGGCAACCGATCTGGTGATGTCGATGGCAGCGACATCCTCATCGACAACGAAGGCGAAATCGCGCTTGAGCGCCTGGAAATGCGAAACCTCAAGCGGTGTTTTGGTCCGCGTCGCCTTGCGTTTCGGTTCGGGTATCGCATCGATACCGACCTCAAAACCGCAGACCGGGCCGGAGACGCCCATGGCATCGAGCACTTTCGGATGGAATTCTCCGAAGGTGCCCAGAACGACTTTCGGACCAAGTTTGATGGTGCCGCAGCGGCCCGGGTGATACCAGTGCGGTCCGCCCGCCTCGATCTGCGCGCCGTCGACCGGCGCGCCGCAGGCTTCGAGAGCGGCGAGCGCATCCGCCTTGGCGTCGAACACGCCGACCGGTTCGGCGGACGCTGCCCAATGGCGGCCGCTGCCTTCGAGCCGGGCATTGCCGCGACGCACCCCGGCGGCCATTCGATGCTGGCCGGTACAGGTGTCGTCCTGATAGACATCGGAGACCTCGAAGAGAGCAAGATCGCCATGACCGCGGTCGGCATTGCGCTGGGCCGAGACCAGAAGACCCGGCAGCAGCGACGGACGCATGTCGGACATGTTGGCGGCGATCGGGTTCGCGAGCCTGAGGGTCTTGCCGCCGCCGCCGAACAATTCGGCCAGATCACCGGGGATGAAGGACCAGTTGACGGCCTCTTTCATGCCCCGCGCCGCCAGGGCGCGCCGCGCCATGCGGGTGCGGATCTGGAGTGTCGTCAGGATGCGCTCGCCGATATGCGCCCGGCGCGGCAAGGGCTGCGGGTCGATGCGGTTTACGCCATAAATGCGCATGACCTCTTCCACAAGGTCGGCCTTGCCGTCGATATCCGGACGCCATGTGGGAATCACAACATCGACGGTTTCACCGTCGCCCTGCGGCTCGAAACCGAGGCGCTTCAATATCCCGATCGCGTCATCGCGCGGCACGTCAATGCCGGTGAGCCGCCGGATTTCAGGAAGCGGGAATGCAATGACCTTCGGCTTCGGTTCCTCATAGCCGGTAATGACCGGTTCGGTCGGATCGCCGCCGCACAGGTCCAGCACCAGCTTGGTCGCAAGCTCCATGCCCTCGGCCATATAGGCCGGGTCCACGCCGCGTTCGAAACGGTAGCGCGCGTCCGTGATGATACCGAGATCACGGCCGGTGCGGGCAATGTTCTTCGGGTCCCACAAGGCCGATTCGATCAGGACGTCGCTGGTCCCCTCATCGCAGCCTGAGCGCTCGCCGCCCATGATCCCGGCAATGGATTCAACGCCATTGTCGTCGGCAATGACGCAGATGTCGTCATTGACCTCGTATTCGCGCTCATCCAGCGCGAGCACGGTTTCACCGGCCTTGCCCCGGCGGACGACGAGATCGCCATGCACCTTGCCGGCGTCGAAGACGTGCAGCGGCCGCCCGCGGTCGAATGTGACGTAGTTGGTGATGTCGACCAGGGCGTTGATCGGCCGAAGCCCGATGGCCGTCAGCCGCTGCTGCATCCATTGCGGGCTGGGGCCGTTCTTGACACCGCGTACCATGCGCAGCGCGAAACCGAGGCAGAGCGACTGCGTGTCGCCGAACTCCAGCGAGACATTGACGGGGCAGGGCCCGTTGCCGCCGGCCGGCGGGGTGTGCGCGTCTTTCAGCGTACCGAGGCCATAGGCCGCCAGATCCCGCGCGATGCCGCGCACGCCCGTACAGTCCGGGCGATTGGGCGTCAGCCCGATTTCGATCACCGGATCGTCCAGCCCGGCATGGGCGGCAAAGCTGGCACCGATTTCGAAATCGCCTTCAAGATCGATGATGCCGTCATGCTCGTCGGACATTTTCAGCTCCCGTTCGGAGCACATCATGCCGTGGCTTTCGACGCCGCGGATCTTGCCGACCGAAAGCGTCAGATCGATGCCCGGCACATAGGTTCCGGGCGCGGCAAACGCGCCGACGAGACCGGTACGCGCATTGGGAGCGCCGCACACGACCTGCACGGGCGCGCCGCTGCCGGTGTCGACGCTCAACACGCGCAGGCGGTCGGCGTCCGGGTGCTGCTCGGCGCTGAGCACACGGGCGATCACAAAGGGTTTGAGGTCGGCCTTGTCGTCGACATCCTCAACCTCCAGTCCGATCATGTTGAGCGCATCGACAATCTCTTCGAGCGTCGCATCGGTCTCGAGGTGATCCTTCAGCCAGGAAAGCGTAAATTTCATCGGTCTATCCGTGATCCAGATGGGCCCGCGCGGAGCGGGCGAATAATGTGTCTATCACCCCGTTCAGGGCGTCAGGCCCGAAAACAGGGTCGGCATATCGAGCGGCCGGAAACCGTAATGGTTCAGCCAGCGCACATCGGCGTCGAAGAAGGCGCGCAGATCCGGCATGCCGTATTTGAGCATCGCAAGCCGGTCGATGCCGATGCCCCAGGCAAAACCCTGATAGACATCCGGGTCGAGGCCGACATTGCGCAGCACGTTCGGGTTGACCATGCCGCAGCCGAGGATCTCCATCCAGTCATCGCCTTCCCCGAACCGGACCTCGTTGCCGGACCGGTCGCACTGGATGTCGAGCTCCAGGCTCGGCTCGGTGAACGGGAAATAGGACGGCCGGAAGCGCATATTGATATGCGGCACCTCGAAGAACGCCTTGCAGAATTCCTGCAGCACCCATTTGAGGTTGGCCACATTGGCGCTCTTGTCGACGACAAGCCCCTCGAGCTGATGGAACATCGGCGAGTGGGTCGCATCGCTGTCGCAGCGGTAGGTCTTGCCGGGGATGACGATCCGGTAGGGCGGCTCGTGCCGCTCCATCGAATGGATCTGCACCGGCGAGGTGTGTGTGCGCAGCAGTTTGCGCTCGCCATCCTCTCCCGCATTGAGGAAGAAGGTGTCGTGCATCTCCCGCGCCGGATGGCCTTCCGGGAAGTTGAGGGCGGTGAAGTTGTAATAGTCCGTCTCGATATCCGGCCCTTCGGCGATGGAGAAGCCCATATCCGCAAAGATCGCCGTGATCTCGTCGACCACCTGGGAAATCGGGTGAATGCGCCCGGCTTCGGCGGGCGAGCGGCGGACCGGCAGGGTCACGTCGACCGTCTCGTTCGCGAGGCGCGCCTCGATCGCGAGGTCGTGCAGGGCCGCCTTGCGTTCGGCAACCGCATCGGCGATGCGGGCCTTCAGGCCGTTGATCGCCGGCCCCATGACCTTGCGCTCATCGGCGCTCATCTTTCCGAGGGTCTTCAGCTTTTCCGAAACACTGCCCTTCTTGCCGAGCGCCGCCACGCGGACGGCCTCGATCGCCTGTTCGTCCTGCGAGGCGGCAATCTCGGCGAGAATGGCCTGTTCGAGCTCTTCCAGATCAGCCATCGTCGTCGTTTCCATCGTCCCGTTGTCTTTCAGCATCTCGCTGCTCCGTAAAAAAAACCCGCGCCGGTCCAGCCAGCGCGGGTTTCCCAAATTCTCAATGTCGTGCCTGGGAAAGCGCTGGCTTAGCGGACAGCGCCTTCAAAAGCATTGGGTGTGGTGTCTTTAAGATAGGCGAGCGACGCCTTGGCGCTCTCCACCAGCGCACCGAAAGCCTCGGGCTGGTTGATCGCCATATCGGACAGCACCTTGCGGTCGACCTCGATGCCGGCCTTGTTGAGGCCGTCGATGAAACGGCCATAGGTCAGGCCATGCTCGCGCACGGCTGCATTGATGCGCTGGATCCACAGGGCGCGGAAATTGCGCTTGCGGGTCTTGCGGTCGCGATAGGCATACTGCTTGGCACGATCGACGGCCGCCTTCGCGGTCCGGATCGTGTTCTTGCGGCGGCCGTAATAGCCCTTGGCCTGCGACAGAACCTTTTTGTGTTTTGCGTGGGCGGTCGTGCCCCGTTTTACGCGTGCCATGATCTAAGCTCCTTGATCGGAATGCGCAGCCCTAAAGGCTGTTCGGCATAAACTTCTTCACGATGCGGGCATCCGGCTCGGACAGAACCATGGTGCCGCGTGCGTCGCGAATGAACTTGTTGGATCTTTTGATCATGCCGTGGCGCTTGCCTGCGGCGGCGGATTTGACCTTGCCCGAAGCGGTGATTTTGAACCGCTTCTTGCAAGACGATTTCGTCTTCATCTTGGGCATTTTGCTACTCCGTTTTCAGGCTGTCGATGCGGCCCGTTTGTTGTTTGCCCCTTTTGAAGACACCCCGCCTTTCGGGCCGGGCCGACAAAACCGCCTGAGCGCCCTTGCGGGCCGGGTCGGTTTCTCGTTCGGGGACAGTGTTGCATTCAAAACCGCCACGGCATGCCCTGCCGGACGGTTCGGACGCGGCCTTATAGCCGCCAATGAACGCCAGCGCAAGCGGTTTTGACCCCGTATCCCGCGCCGGCGGCGTTCGAACTGCTGTGTCTTATTTCGGTGCCAGCACCATCATCATCTGCCGGCCCTCGAGCTTCGGCTCGGCTTCGACCTTGGCAATCTCGACCGTGTCTTCCTTGACCTTCTGGAGCAGCTGCATGCCGAGCTGCTGGTGGGCCATCTCGCGTCCACGGAAACGCAACGTCACCTTGACCTTGTCGCCGCTGTCGAAAAAGCGGTTCATTGCCTTCATCTTCACGTCGTAATCATGCGTGTCGATGTTCGGCCGCATCTTGATTTCCTTGACCTCGACGGTCTTCTGTTTCTTGCGGGCCTCGGCGGCTTTCTTCTGCGTCTGATATTTCAGCTTGCCGAGGTCGAGAACCTTGCAAACCGGGGGATTGGCATTAGGGGAGATCTCCACGAGATCGAGCCCCGCGTCCTGCGCGACTTCGAGCGCTTCTTCTATTGAAACGTCTCCGCGATTGTTCCCCTCATCGTCGATAAGCTGCACCCGGTCAACCCGGATGTCCTGGTTGGCGCGCGGTCCGGTATTGGTCGGCGGCGGCGCTCTGAATGGTCTGCGAATGGCCGTAGTCTCCCTGGCTGTTTCGTTTCTCGCTCCAATGTCCGGTGCGCGGCGAGCGCGTGCGGACAGAGGCGGCAATGTCACCATCGCCGCAATCAAGTCAATAGCATGACTTGTGAAAAAAATCACCCGCCGGGGGCTTTGCAGACCGCCACGGCCCGTGCTTTTGGTTTACGATCCGTTCGCCGCAGACCTATTTGCGGCAATCTTCGGGCGACACAAACAGGATCATGGAATGACGCAAGCAGCAGAGCAAATCGACGTGGGGACGGGCGAGGACCGGCGTGCCATCGCGGTGCGGCACCGCAGCGGCGCAACGAGCGGCAAGCCCGGCCTTTTCTGGCTCGGGGGCTACCGGTCGGACATGGCCGGCACGAAGGCGGTCGAGCTTGACCGTTTCGCCGGCGAGAAGGGCCTTGAATGCACGCGGTTCGACTATTCCGGCCACGGCGAATCCGGCGGAGCGTTCATGCGCGGCACGATTTCCCGCTGGCTCGAGGAGAGCCTTGCCGTTCTCGAGCGGTTCGCCGGCGGGCCGCAGGTGCTGGTCGGATCGTCCATGGGCGGCTGGATCGCGCTCAGGATGGTGCAGGAATTGAAGGGGTCGGGGCACGGGGACCGGATCCACGGTCTTTTGCTGCTGGCGCCGGCGCCCGATTTCACGTCCGTCCTGCACGAGCCGCTGCTGAACGACGCGCAGCGAAAGGACCTTGAGGACAAGGGCTATTATGAAGAGGAAACGCCCTACGGGCCGGACCCGAACGTGTACACGCGCGCCCTGTTCGAGGACGGCCGGCGCAATCTGGTGCTCAGCGGCATGATCGAAACCGGCTGCCCCGTCCATATCCTGCAAGGCATGGAGGACCCGGACGTGCCCTACAGCCATGCTTTGCGGCTGATCGAGCACCTGCCGGCCGACGATGTGGTTCTGACGCTGGTGCGGGACGGAGATCACCGGCTTTCCCGCCCACAGGATATCGCCCTCCTGCTCAATGCCGCCGGTCAGATGACCGGGGCATGACCGAACTGCAACACTTGTCCGTTCTCTCGGTAACCATAAACAGAACTTCACCGGTTTGTTTGTTGACTCAGGACCCGTCCCCAATCTTAACTGTTTATTAACGATTATAAGGGGCGTACAGGGACGGGTCGTCTATGAAGGGCGTGTTTTTGAAGGCTGCAATTGCCGGTTGTCTCGTCGCGATGTCGTCGACACCGATCGTCATGGCCGCGCAGCCGACGGGGTCGTCCATGGTCGTCGGCGACGTCACATCGCAGCCCATCGGTCACTATGAATTCTGCAAGCGCAACCGCGCGGAATGCCGGGGAACCGGGGTTCGCACAGCGCCGCCGCGGGTGACCAGTTACGGCTGGACCGTCGTGCGCGAGGTCAACCAGTCCGTCAATTACGCCGTCATGCCGATGACGGATTACGAAATCCACGGCCGCGAGGAGGTCTGGTCCTATCCCGATGTCGTCGGCGACTGCGAGGACTATGTGCTGCTCAAGCGCGCCATGCTGATCGAGCACGGCTTCTCGCCGGCCGATCTGCTGATCACCGTCGTGCGCAAGCCGAACGGCGAGGGTCACGCGGTGCTGACGCTGCGCACCTCGGACGGAGACTATGTGCTCGACAACCTCGAGGACGAGGTGAAGATGTGGATCGACACGCCCTATACCTATCTCAAGCGCCAGGCATCGTTCCACGCCGGCCGCTGGGTGGATATCGAAAACGGCGACGAGCTGATGGTCGGCTCCATTCCCGAGTAAGCGGCTTCTCCATCACGTTCAACGGGACGCAATCATCTGCCCCAGCGCCCCGAGCGACGATGCGGCATCACCGGGGTTTTGCGCCTGCTCGTCACCAGCGCGATGACCCGCGCCACATCGAATTCCGCGGAACGAACAATCGCGGCAATATCAAAAGAACGTGTCGAAACGCATCTTGATATCGTCGGCGTGCCGCCAAATAGTAGGGATATGGCGGAGGACACTTCAAAGACCGTATCGCAAGATACATTTCTCGACCGGCTGGGCTATTGGGTCGCGGGCCGCCTGCGCAGCGAGACCTCGGGCTACCAGCCCTATACGCCGTCGGACCCCGAAACGCTGGAGCGCACCCTGCAGCCGGGCGACATCCTCCTTGTCGAGGGCAATCAGAAAATCTCGGCGGCGATCAAATATCTCACGCAGTCGACCTGGTCGCATGCGGCGCTTTATGTCGGCGATGCCTGCGGCGAGCCGGAAGAGGGCGCCGAAAGGCTGCAACTCATCGAGGTGGTGATCGGCGAAGGCTGCGTCGCGGTACCGCTCAAGAAATACGCCACCTACAATACGAGGATATGCCGGCCGGTCGGCCTGACGGGCGACGACCGCCGCGCCGTGGTCGACTTCATGATCTCGAGCATCGGAACCAAATACGACCTGAAAAACATCTTCGACATGCTGCGCTATTTCCTGCCGACGCCGCCGGTGCCGGTCCGCTGGCGGCGGCGCATGCTGTCCTTCGGATCGGGCGATCCGACGCGGGCCATCTGTTCGTCGCTCATCGCGCAGGCCTTTCAACGGGTCCGTTATCCGATCCTGCCGGAAATCCGCCGCATGCCGGGCCATATGACGGCGCAATCGAAATATTCGCGGCGCGAGATCCTGCATATCCGGCACCATTCGCTGTTCACGCCGCGCGATTTCGACCTGTCGCCCTATTTCCGCGTCGTCAAGCCGACGCTCGAACACGGCTTCGACTACAAGGCGCTGAACTGGCATTCGCACGAGGGCAAGAAGACCAGAACGGCGGACCGGGAATTCGTGATCGAGAGCAGCACGAAGAGCGATTGAGTTCAGCGGCGTCGCGGCGGTCTTCGTGCCGCCGGCGGCCTGATGGCGTCTTTGCCCGCAAAATGACTTTTCAGCGCCCCATGATTTGCTCTATAGGGCCTGCCATGACCGCATCATCCAGTATCCCGCTCTCGCGCATCCGCAATTTCTCGATTGTCGCCCATATCGACCACGGCAAATCGACCGTCGCCGACCGGCTGATCCAGACGACGGGCGGCCTTGCCGAACGGGAGATGTCCGAGCAGTTGCTCGACAATATGGATATCGAGCGCGAACGCGGAATCACCATCAAGGCGCAGACGGTGCGGCTGCATTACGAGGCAAAGGACGGCGAGACCTATATCCTCAATCTCATCGACACGCCCGGCCATGTGGATTTCGCCTATGAGGTCTCGCGCAGCCTGTCGGCCTGCGAGGGCTCGCTGCTTGTCGTCGACGCCAGCCAGGGCGTCGAGGCGCAGACGCTGGCCAATGTCTACCAGGCGATCGACAACGATCATGAGATCGTCACCGTCCTCAACAAGATCGACCTGCCGGCGGCCGAACCGGAGCGGGTCAAGGAACAGATCGAGGAGGTGATCGGCCTCGACGCATCGGACGCTATCGAGATTTCCGCCAAAACGGGCCTCGGCATCGAGGAGGTGCTGGAGGCGATCGTCCACCGGCTGCCGCCGCCGCACGAAGGCGACGAGGCCGCGCCGCTGAAAGCACTTCTGGTGGACAGCTGGTACGACGCCTATCTCGGCGTCATCGTCCTGGTGCGGGTGATCGACGGCGTGCTGAAAAAGGGCCAGACCATCCGGATGATGGGAACGGACGCCAAATACCCCGTTGACCGGGTCGGCATCATCACGCCGAAGATGGTCAATGTGGACGCGCTCGGCCCCGGCGAGATCGGCTTTATCACCGCCTCGATCAAGGAAGTGGCCGATACGCGCGTCGGCGACACCATCACCGAGGAGAAGCGGCCGACGACGGAGGCGCTTCCGGGCTTCAAACCGGCGCAGCCCGTCGTCTTCTGTGGTCTCTTTCCCGTCGATGCGGCGGATTTCGAGGATCTGCGCAGCGCCATGGGCAAGCTGCGGCTCAATGATGCGAGCTTTTCCTTCGAGATGGAAACCTCGGCGGCGCTCGGTTTCGGCTTCCGCTGCGGTTTCCTCGGCCTTTTGCATCTGGAAATCATCCAGGAACGGCTGGAGCGCGAGTTCGACCTCGATCTCATCGCCACCGCGCCCTCGGTCGTCTACGAACTCGTCATGACCGACGGCAGCCGCCGCGAGCTGCACAATCCCGCCGATATGCCGGATATCGTCAAGGTCGCCGAGATCCACGAGCCGTGGATCCGCGCGACGATCCTGACGCCGGACGAATATCTGGGGCCGATCCTGAAACTGTGCCAGGACCGGCGCGGCATCCAGATCGAGATGACCTATGTGGGCTCGCGGGCGATGCTGTCCTACGACCTGCCGCTCAACGAGGTGGTGTTCGATTTCTACGACCGGCTGAAATCGATCTCCCGGGGCTATGCCTCCTTCGACTACCAGATCACCGATCTGAAGCCCGGCAACCTCGTCAAGATGCAGATTCTGGTCAATGGCGAGCCCGTCGACGCGCTGTCGATGATGGTGCACCGGGATGCGGCGGAAAAACGCGGCCGCGACATGTGCGAGAAGCTCAAGGACCTGATTCCGCGGCACATGTTCAAGATTCCCGTTCAGGCGGCGATCGGCGGCACGATCATCGCGCGCGAGACGATCTCGGCCCTGCGCAAGGACGTGACCGCCAAATGTTACGGCGGCGATGCGACGCGCAAGCGCAAGCTTCTGGAAAAGCAGAAGGCCGGCAAGAAGCGCATGCGCCAGTTCGGCAAGGTCGATATCCCGCAGGAGGCTTTCATCGCGGCGTTGAAGATGAAGGATGATTGAGTAGCGCGGGGGTTTTGCGCTCACCGCCGCTGCGCGGCTGCGCTTTTAATTGGTTTTGTCCTCACGGTTGAGCGCCTTGTTTGTTATCGCTCACGGCCGCACCGCCGCTTCGCGGCTGGCCTGCGCGGGCGCGCCGCATGAGCGGCGACGGCCGGTCGGCCTTGCGAAGCTCTGCGAGCTTCGAACCATTTTTCCTTGCAAAGATATCATGGAAAAAGAACCCGGTGCGCAGCACCGCAAGCGCGACCGCGCGTCGGGCCTTATGGCCCGCCCCGTCCGGAGGTTAGCGGCGAAGCCGCGCTCAACCGTGAGGACAAAAAACCGAGCAGCGGTGCTACGCATCGCAAACAAAAGAACCCCCGCCACGGGTCTCATGGCGGGGGCCCCGGCAAAAGCGCCGATCAGCCAGTAGCACACATGTTCCGATCATTGCCCGTAGGGAACATGTGAGAGGGGTAGCGCCAGTTACTGGCTGGCCAACGCTTCGTATTCGGCTACGGTGAGAACCCCGTCTCCGTCGCTGTCCGCCGCGGCCACAGCGTCGGAAGACATGTCCGGCATGGCTGCCTGTGCTTCTTCCATGGTGACCACGCCATTGCCGTCGGCATCGGCGGTGGTGAAATCAACCGTTGCGGCATAGGCTGCCATCGAAAATGCGGTAAATCCCATCGCCAAAAGAAGCTGTTTCATTGGTACTCTCCTTATGTTTACAGGGCGGGTCGAAAGTCTTGGGAGCTGACCCGTCCGCCCGGCCCTTTGCCGGACAGCTGCGACTGTGATCCGGATTTGTGGTGGCAAATGGGAAGAAAAATGACCCGTTGAGGATCATTTCAAGACAAAACTATGGGTAACCGTGATTAATATAACTTGTTGAAATATTGAGGTTATTAATCAAATTTGACTGGAATTCGTGGCAGTCCTAAATGGCGGATCGGCAAGCGTTATTTTGCTTCGCCGGCACGCGACCTGAATATTTGACAACCCCCGGAACCCAACTACGATCAAACCATGACCAAGCCACTCGAATCGCTGGACAGCCAGAAGTCATCGTCGCGCAGGCAAAGCCGCCATGTGGCGCATATCGATACGCCGCTTGGCACCATTGTCGTGATCGAGGAAGGCGGCCGGATCATCCGCCTCTTCTGGGACCGCGATACCGGCGCCTATCCGCAGACGGCGCGCACTGAACTGCTCGACGAGGCGGAACGTCAGCTCACGGCCTATTTCGACGGCACGCTGACATCCTTCGACCTGCCGCTGGAGTTGTCCTCCAGCGAATTCGAACGCCAGGTGCAGGAAAAGATGATCGCCATTCCCTATGGCGAGACGCGCAGCTATGGCGATATCGCCAGGGACCTGGACACCTACGGCCAGCCCGTCGGCCAGGCCTGCGGCGCCAATTCGATCCCCATCATCATTCCCTGTCACCGGGTGCTTTCGGCCACCGGAATCGGCGGGTTTTCGGGCGAGGGCGGGATCGAGACAAAAATCCAACTGCTCAAGCACGAGGGCGGCTTTCCGTTCCTGCTGTGAGCCCCGGCGCGCGGCCAAATAAACCGTTGACATGCAAGGGCAGCGGCCTTACATCACGCCCGCACAGTTGCAATGCCCAGATGGCGGAATTGGTAGACGCGCCAGCTTCAGGTGCTGGTGACCGCATGGTCGTGGAGGTTCGAGTCCTCTTCTGGGCACCATTTTTACTTATAATTTATTGTTTTTATTGACTTTTTCTTACAAACCCAATTCGAGATCACCTTTTGAGCCACCGTTATTTCCGCTCTATGGCAGTGTAATATGGTAGCTATGTTCACCCCCACATTCGCCCCGCGATCTCCAATTCCTCGGAACCGACCGCATTGCCATAGATGGCAGTCGTTGCCATGGAAGCATGTCCCATCCACTTGGATAGCATGTTGAGTGGTATGCCCATGCGCAGAGCATAGACACCGTAACCGTGGCGCAAGCCCTTGGGGCTGGCCTGAGCGCCGTGTATGTCGGCCTTCTCCATGATCCGCTTGATCCAGCGGTAGCCGGTAATGCGGTTAAGCGGCCGGCCCTTGTGTGTCCATAAGGCAAGAGGTTTCCGGTCGGCCGGACCTTCATTTAGGCGCTGCTCTTTGAGGGTATTCAGGATGTCGGAGAGTTCTGGAGGAACCGGCACTTCTCTTATGTGATGCCGATCCCGTTTTTTGAGTGTTCGGAAAGACAGCAAGTCGCTCGCAGGATCAATCGAAGCGGTGGTGAGTTCGAGTGCTTCAGAAAGACGACAGCCGGTATAAAGTAAAGTGAGGCAAAAAGCCCGCACTGGTAGTCCCGATTTATTGGCCTCAACCAAGAAGAGTTTTCGTTCCGGCGCATTTATATACAGCCTTTGGTTGCGCTTATCATAGATACGCATCCTTGAATTCATGAAGCTGGCGTTATCCTGCAACATTATTCTTGCTTTGTCTGGATTTATACTAACCAATATACCACCCTTAGCAGTCGTTGTGGCGACTGTGCAACACTATTATTCAATAGTGTGTCCTCTAGAGAATATGCTGTATTTTCAGACAGATAACCAACCAATGGCTATGTGATAACACGGAGCCAAGCCAGTGCCAAGCAAACAAACCGCTTCACAGAGCCGTTTGTACAAAATTGAATAATAATGTTGCAGTTTCAGCCGGTCGCCAACTGTCCTTTTCATCAGTTGGAGATCAGCTTATGCATCTTAAAACTCTTTTGTTTGCTTCCACGGCCGTGGTGGCAGCTTCACCGGCTCTCTCGGCCGACGCCATTGTGGCCGCTGAACCCGAACCCGTGGAATATGTCCGGGTTTGTGACGCCTTCGGAGAGGGCTATTTCTATATCCCCGGTTCCGAGACCTGCCTCAAGCTGAGCGGTCAAGTGCGGATGCGCGTCATTGCCGCTGGCGAAAAGACCACGCTGGATTATGACGACGCCACAGACACCTTCAGCCTTTCCAATGCGGGTGGCGACAGCTACAGCACCAAAGCCCGCGCCCGCCTGACGGTGGACGCCAAGAACGATACCGAATTTGGTGTCTTGAACAGCAAGTTGCGCATTCAGGCGGAAAATGACGGCACCCCCGGCACCGATGCCGCCTACGGCATGGATCAGGCTTATTTGGAACTGGGCGGTCTGTTGGCCGGATACACCGAATCGGCCTGGGTCTACTCCACCAATGGCGGTCTCTCCGGTTTTGGCGGCAAGGGTATTTATGACGGCAGTTTCGGTTATCAGCAGCGCAATATGCTGCAGTATCAATTTACCGAAGCCAACTGGTTCGCCGCCGTGTCACTGGAAGACGACGCGGACACAACCAGTTGGGTGCCGGATGTCGTCGGACGCCTGGGCGGTGTCTTCGGCGGGGTTACCGTCTTTGGCGTAGTCGGCTACGACCAGGACAACGGCGTTGACGATGATGTGTGGAATGCCCTTGGTGGTGCGGCTGCTGGCGCAGGCACCGGTGAAGTTGGCGTCAAGCTCGGCCTCAATGCCGACATTGGTGCGGCTGGCAACCTGATTGTGCAGGGCTTCTACGCGACCGGCAACACAGCCTATGGCGCAACGGTCGGCTATGCCGGTCAGACCTGGACGCCGGAATGGTCGGTTCTGGCCGCCTACGGCCATCAGTTCACGCCGGAAGTGAACGGTTACGTCAACGGCCAGTATTTCACCGGTTTTTACACGCCCCTGAACACTGGTTCCGGTGTTGATGCTTGGGCCGTATCTGGCGGCTTTCAGTGGACGCCGGTAGACCAGTTCTCTGTTACCGCGGATGCTCAGTACACCCAAGTCAGCTCCGGCACCTACTTCAACGGCGTGGGCGGTGATCAGCTGATCGACGACGAGTGGACGTTTGTCATGCAGTTGGCCCGCAGTTTCTAACCACTACACAGCTTTGGTGCCGGGATTGACCTCCAGTCACCAACGGCCCGGCACTTAGCTACCAATCTAGCTGCCGGGCCATCCTTCAATATTAAAGCCCCTTACGCCGTGGCAAAGACATGTTGCGATGCCCAACGATACCGCGGCCGCCAATGATCCATTTCAACGTCTTTCTCAATGTTATCGAAGGTGATCTTTGTATTTTCTTTCGGCTTAGGAATTGTGGGAAACGCCCAATCGTAGTCGCGCCCGATGCGACGACCAACATCTTCTGGGCACCATTCTCAAAGCTACAGATAAATTGATCCCAATCCCTCATCGGGGCCGTATCTGCTTGCCTTACGCGATGGCCGGCTCAGGCTTTTTGTTGTCCGCCTGACGTCCTGCATCCGTTTCAGGAACGGCCGCCAGCAGTCCCGGCAGTAGCGCCTCGGCCGCATAGGCGCCCGAGATCACGACCGCCTCTATGCCGGGGCCGTGGGTGGCGGCGCCGGCGAGGGCGAGGTTGCGCAGCGGCGTCTTGACGGGGACGGTGTCGTCTTTCGCCCGCACGCCATAGATCGCGCCGTCCGCCGTATGGGTGTAGCGCCGGAACGTCACGGGGCTGGCGTCGGCGCGGTAGACGATCCGCTCGTCGAGATCGGGTATGATCTGGCGGGCGCAGGCCACCATCGCATCGCATGCCTTCCGCTTGCGGTCGCGATAGGCGCCGGAGCGGCGAAGCGCCGCAAGGTTCGGGTCCTCGTCATCACACCCGGCGAACCAGTCTTTCGCCTCGTCATGGGGAATGAGCCGCAACAGCTCGAGCGTCGCATAACCGTCCGGCGCGCAGGTCGGATCGACAACGGACGGCATGATCATGCCGACGCCTCCGTCCTCGCCATCGACGTGGATGACAGGCGGCAGATCAAGCGCGCCGCGCAGGCCGAGATGAACCGCCATGGCCGAACAGGCGGGCCGGACGGCGCCGGTCTGCGCCTCGAGCCGGTCAGCAATCGAGGTATTTTCGAGCAAACCGTCCAGCATCAGACGCAGATCGCCATTGCATATGACGGCCCTGGCGCGGATGCGGCGCTCGGCCCCATGGACATCCCGGACAACAAGGCCCGCCGCGGCCCCGTTTTCCTCAACGATCCTCCTGACGGTCGTGCGCAGATGAACCGATCCGCCGTATTTTTCCACCGCGGCGGCAAGGCTTTCCCCGAGCACGCCGGACCCGCCGACGGGATAGTAGCCGCCGTTGAAATAGTAACCGAAGAGCGGCACCAGGTCGGAGACGAGCGACTGCTGCGGATCGTCCGTCACATAGTCGGTGAGCATGTCGATCCACTCGAGCGCCTCGGGCGAGGTGACATGCCGGGCGACAAACTCAGTCCAGGGGCGGTCCATCCAGGCCACGGCCAGCGGATGGGCATCGGCAAAGGCGAGCAGCCCCTCGGGCGTCGTCGGCGCGCCGGGTACGCCGGCGCGTTCGTCGGCATTGGCGTACGTGGCGCGATAGACGTCGTGAATGTCCTCAAACAGGGATTTTATGCCGTCGGCTTCCTGCGGGAAGGCCGCTGCGAGATCGGCGGCGTAAGCGCGCCAGTCGCGCGAAACGGAGATGGTCCTGCCGGCCAGCGTATAGCGGTGGTCCAGCCGTTCCCAGCGGCAATCGCCGGCAATGCCGAGCCGTTCGAACATCGCCCGGACCGGACCGCCCGGATGCCAGCCTGACACATCGTGAACGCCGGAATCGAAACGGAAGACGAGCGCCTTGCCGGTTTGCGGATCGCGCAGGCGCGCCCTGCGCAGCCAGGTGTGCGCAAACCCTCCCGGCACCACATGCTGTTCGAACACACGCACGTTCAGGCCGGCCTGCGTCAGCAGCGCGGCAGCCGTCAGGCCGCCGATCCCGGCGCCGACCACCGCAACGTCGCAAACCTCGTCCGCCTCTGCCGTATCCGGCAGGCCGCCGGAGAAGTCCGGCGGCGCCCAGTTGTTGCGGCGGTCGCCCTTGGCGCCCTGCTTCAGCGCAAAGGCGACGATGGCCCTGGGAAGAACGATGGATACGAGCGCGCCGAAGGCGGCCGGCAGCCAGTTGGCAATGGCTGGCAGATCCAGGATCACGGCGACGCCGAGCCAGGCGAACAGGACGGCCCAGAAGGCCGACATGATCATATTGACCAACAGGAAAAGCGGGGTGCGGCTGGCGCCGCCATATTCGGCGGCCGAGAAGGCCGCCGTCCAGGGCTTGCCCATGGCAACGCTCCACGCCGCGCCGACGGAAAGGCACAATAGGACGATACCGGTCGGCGCCCCGATCAGCGGCCGGACGTTCAGGATCCGGTCGGCGAGGACCAGGAACAGGCCGGCCATCAGGGCGGCCTCGAACACCGGCGGCATCTTCGGCCCGCGCGTCACCAGCGACCAGCCGAGCGCATAGGCGAAGGCCACAGCCGCGCCCGCGACCGGAGAGAAAAGCCACGCGCCCAGCAGATAGAGCGGCAGCGACAACAGCGCGACATTCACCAGCAGATAGGTTTTCATCCTGTGCCCCGAACATTGGTGCGAGTGCGGTGAAGCCCTGTGTTTCAACTCTGTGTTTCAACTCTGTGTTTCAACGCTGTGCTTCACCTATGTTTACACTGTAAACTAACGCATGGTGTTTACAGTGTAAACACTATTTGCGACACTCTTTCCTAACGGACATGGTGGATCGCTGCATTGAGCAATCTCAAATCGGAACTGACCGAAACCGCGATCGGGATTCTGGAAAGCCGGGGTACGGATGCCCTGTCGCTCCGGCTGGTCGCGCGCGCGGCCGGCGTGTCGCACATGGCGCCCTATCGGCATTTCGACAACAAGACGGCGCTGCTGGCGGCGGTGGCGGAAACGGGATTTCGGGATCTCGTCTCGGCGATTGACGAGGCGGTGGTGGTGCAGGCGGACGATGCGTTGAGGTCCCGGGCGATCGGAATGGCCTATATCAGCTTCGCACGCCGCAGGCCGGCGCTCTATCAGTTGATGTTCGGTCCGCAATTTGCCGATCATGAGCAGTATCCGGGGCTTGACGAAGCGGCGCAGATGGCTCAGGCGCGCTGCGTAGAGGCGGTGAGACTGCTCAAGCCCGGAACGGGCGGGAGCGCGGCGGATATCAGGCCGCTCGGCATCGCCGCCTGGTCGCTCGTCCACGGCCTTGCGCAGTTGCTGATCGACGACTGGCTCGATCTTCCGGAAAAACAAACCGAACAGGAACGGCTCATCGAACGGGTGCTGGACGTGCTCGGACGGGCCGTGCCCGCGGCGGCTGCGGACAGTAACACCGGGGATTGACGCCCCTATGGGCGGCTTCGCGCGCCTTCGTGGATCACGGAAACCAGCGCGTCAATGTCGGGACGGCGGCCTTCAGCCTTGCGATAGAGCGAGAGCGCGACACTCTTGAGCGGCGGCAGGCCCTCGGCCTCGCCCATCCTGCGCAGTGGCGCCACGACGGAAAGCGCGGGCATGACCGTTGCCGCCAGCCCGGCAGCGACGAATGAACGCACACCCACGGGGTCGGGGCTCGTATGGGCGATGAAGCCGCGGCGGCCGATGCGGTCGAGCGCCTCCAGCGCGAAACGGCGCAGGTCGCGTCCGTCCGTCAGGAAAACCAGCGGGACATCGCGGCCGGGATCGGCGCTGAAGCCCTCGCCGGCGGCCCAAACGAGCGGCGTGTCCTCGACGAAGACGCGGCCCGGCCGCCTGCCCTGATCCATCATGAAGGCAAGATCGAATTCACCGGCATCGAGGCGGCCCGCCAGAGCATCGCTTCGGTCGCAGGAGACCTGGATCTGAGCGTCCGGGTGCATCCACGCGAAGCGTCCGAGCGCAACGGGAACGACAGACAGCGCAAGCGTTATCGTCGTGCCGAGCCGGATCACCGGCTGCGCGCCGGCGCCGCGCATCGTTTCGACCGCCTCGTCCGACAGGGCAAGGATCCGGCGTGCATAGGCAAGGAAAACCGTGCCCTCGGGGGTCAGGTGAACCTTGCGGCCCCGCCCCCGCTCGAACAAGGTCTGGCCGACCTTATCCTCCAGCTTGCCGATATGCGCGCTGATCGCGGATTGAACCGTGTTGCGACGTGTCGCCGCTTCGGAGAAACTCAGGGTCTCGCATACGGTGACGAAGCTCTCGAGAGCGGCAAGGTCCATAATTAAATCTCTATTTCCGATTTATTCAATAGAAATAAATCATTTTTCAGATAACTCCAACCGGTCTATCCCTCCGGCGAACCACGTCGGAGGTCTGATTTGAACGTGCCACCGGAATTTTATGTCGTCGCTGCCGTCGCCATCATACTGACGGGGCTCTCCAAGAGCGGCTTTGGCGGCGGGCTGGGCATTATGGCCGTCCCGCTCATGAGCCTTTTTGTAACGCCGCAATTTGCGGCCGCGGTGATGATGCCTATCCTCCTGGGCATGGATATCATCATCGTGTGGCATTACCGCAGGAACTGGTCCGCCAGGGTGGTTCGGATGCTTTTGCCCGGCGCTCTGATCGGCCTGGCCCTCGGGGCGCTGACGTTCCGCCACGTGGACACGGCGCTTATCCGATTTGCGGTCGGCGTCCTCGCCCTTTCCTTCGTGGCCCAATATCTCCTGACGGTGCGCCGCGACAATGCCGGCTCACCGCACCATGACGGGTTTGTCCTTGCTCTTGGCGCGATCTCCGGGTTCGCCAGCTTCATCGCCCATGCCGGCGGGCCGCCGGTCAAGGGTTATCTCCTGCGCCAGAGGCTGGACAAATCCACTTTTGTCGGAACCAACACCATCTTCTTCTTCATGCTGAATTTCATCAAAACCGTCGCCTACGGGGCGCTCGGACATTACACGCCCGGCAGCCTCGGCCTCAGTCTTGCCCTCTCGCCGCTGCTGCTGCTCGGTGTTTTTCTGGGTTTCCGGCTGCACGGGATCGTCGATCAGTCCCGCTTCACGGCGCTCGTCCATGTTCTGCTCGCGCTGGCCGGCGTCAGGCTGCTTTGGGACAGCACGCCGCTGATCATCGGCCACCTTGCCGGCTGACGGTTCACGCCAGCCCCGCATTTCTGACCGCCGTCCTGAATGTGCGACCCACGGGAACCTTTGATCCTTCGCTGAGCAGCAGCACCGGTTTGCCGTCCAGACGGCCTCTGCCGCACACCGCGTGCCGGGCGACCCAGTGCGAGCGGTGCGTCTGCGCACCGGCCTCGGGCGCGGCCTCGGCAATCGCGTCCCGGAACCGCATGGCAACAAGTGTGCTGCCCCGGGCGGTGACGACCTCGACATAATGGTCCTGCGCCGCCAGCCTGATCAGCCGGCCGCGTCTGCCCGGCGGCAACCGCCGCATCAGTTTCGGCGCGACGGGCGATCGCGGCCTTTTTGCATGTCCGGCAAGGAATGACGGCAGCAGGGCGATGCCCATGGTCACCGCTGCACACTGAGCGAACACGACGAGCAGATCGGATGCGCCGGGCCTCGATCCGAAGGCAAGGAGAATGGCGACGACGGTGCAATAGACCGGCACGGCCGCAATGGCCGCGGCGATCGGCAAGCGGAGCCGAAGCGGCAAACCGCGCCGGGCCAGCAGGACCTCGGCGGACGTTCCGGCAAGATGTCCGGCGACGGCGGTTCCGGCAACCACCAGCAGCCAGTAGAGATGCCGTTCGAGCGGCGCAAACGCATCATAGGTGCCGAAGGGGCCGGCCAGCCCGGCAAAAAAAGCCGCCAGCACAAGCAGGCCCAGCGTTCCGGCCGATCCGAACGTTGCCGCACATTGCCGTTTCAGAACGGCTGCGAGCCGGTCGTTTGCGAAACTTTCCTGCATTTTGCGAAATCCCGCTTCGTTTGGTCCGAGGGCAGCCCAGTATGGCGCAAACAGATCGAAGGTAACAGATGAGAGAGATTTCCATGTTGACCGGCACCTTGCCAGGATCGTGGCGGCGGGCGATGCGCCTGCCCGCCAGTGTGCTTGTGTGGCTTTGGGCCTCGGCCGCCCTTGCCTGCTCGACGGTCGCGCTCGGGCTCCCGGACCGGCCGGTCATTGCCTACAGTTTCGACTATGCGGCCACCGGCGCCGGCTTCCTTTTCGTCAATCCGGGGGCGGGATCGCGGCGCTCCGTCATGGAGGGTCCGGCGGCACGGTGGGCCGTTCGCCACGGCAGCGTCACCTTCAATCAGATGGGTCCGGGCATGCCGGCCGCCGGAATGAACACGCGGGGGCTGATCGTGTCGCTGATGTGGAACGACGGGGTCGTCTTCGGCCGCGAGGGCAGGGCCGTCGTCAACGAGCTGGAATTCATCCAGCGCCTGCTCGACGCGTCCGGTTCCGTGGACGAGGCGTTGGCGTCCCTGCCGGGGCTGCGCATCGAGGGTCTTGTTCCCATTCACTTTTTTCTCGCCGATGCCGGCGGCGCCGCTGCAATTGTGACACCAACAATCTCAGGCTTCGCGATTCACACGGGCGCCGACATGCCGGTCCCGGCCCTGACCAATACGGACTATGACGCGTTGATCGCAAAACTCGCGGAGTTTGAAGGCCACGGCGGCGAAAGAATCCTGCCGTCGGGCGAGGGGACTGACGGCCCGGGCAGCCTGGAACGGTTTGTCATCGCGGCCGATGCCGCGCAGCGCGGCGATCCGGTTTCAATACAGGACGCATTCGGCGTCCTGGACGCCGTCGCCAATGCACAAACACGCTGGCAGATTGTCTTCGATCCGGTCAAGGCGGGCATCATGTTCCGGATTGTCGGCAAGGACCGCATTCACCGGCTCGGACTGAACAGCATCGACTTTCGCTGCCGCAGCCGCCCGTTGTCAGCCTCTCTTCAGGACATTGCCGGCGCTGACGCGAGGACAAAGCTCGCGCCGGCGGATCCGTCGGCGGTAAGCCGGGTATCGGGCGCCGTGCTTGCATCGCTGCGCGGCGGCGGTTTCGGACCGGACGCCGCCGAAGGCCTCACCATGGGTCTGCTCGCTTCCCTGCGATGCGGCGACTGACGGATATCCACGCAGAGCGAGACAATCGTGCAGGATCGGTCAGGCGCTTTGCCTTGTGTTTCCGGCGGTCGACTGAGGAAAATACTCGGCGTTGATTTCGTCGATCGGACGCGCCGGGCTGATGAGGAAGCCCTGCATCTCGGCATAGCCGGCGGCCTTGACGTGGGCGCGCTGGTTTTCCGTCTCGACGCCCTCGGCCGTCGCCGTAATTCCGAGATCCTGGCTGAGGCCGGCAACCGCCTTGACGATCACGTCGGCCTCTTCCTGATTGGACAGGTCCTTGATGAAGGATCTGTCGATCTTGATCTTGTCGAACGGGAAACTGCGCAGATAGCTCAGCGAGGAATATCCGGTGCCGAAATCGTCCATGGCAATACGCACGCCCATGTCGCGCAGCGCATGCAGTTTGCTGAGGGTCGTCTCATTGTGCTGCAGGAGCACATGTTCGGTGATCTCCAGTTCCAGCCGCTGCGGCGCGATCCTCGACGTCGCCAGCGCATTGAAGACCGAATTCACCAGATCGTCGTTGCGAAACTGCGCAGGCGACAAATTGACCGCAACCTTTGTGTGGGAAGGCCAGCCGGCGGCGTCCACACACGCCTGCTTCACCACCCATTCGCCCAGCGGCACGATCAGCCCGATTTCTTCGGCGACGGGAATGAACTCGGCCGGCGAAACATTGCCGCGCTCGGGGTGACGCCAGCGCAGCAAGGCCTCGAATCCGGTGATCTCGTCTGTCTCAAGATCGACGAGCGGCTGATAGTGCAGCTCGAACTCACTTTCCTTGAAGGCGCGGCGCAGATCGACCTCGAGGTTGCGCCTGGCCTGCATATGCGCATCCATGTCGGCCTCGAAGAACCGGTAAACGCCCCGGCCGTCATTCTTGGCCCGGTAAAGCGCCATATCGGCGTTCTTGATAAGCTGATCCGGATCGATGCCGTCCTGAGGCGCGACGGCGATGCCGACACTGGTTCCGATCACCACCTGATGATTGTCGAGGCTGAAAGGCTCGGCCAGCACCTCGCAAATGCGCTGGGCCGTCAGCTTGACCGCCTTCGGCTGATCGTCGGAAATCTGCAGGATGGCAAATTCATCGCCGCCGATGCGGGCGACCGTATCTGTCTCACGCACACATTTCCTCAATCGGCCGGCCACCGCCTTGAGGAGCTTGTCACCCATCGGGTGGCCGATCGTATCGTTGACATTCTTGAAACGATCCAGGTCCAGACACATGATTGAGAATTTCTGACCACGGTGGACCCCGGGTATCGCCATTTCAACACGTTCGCGCAGATAGGTCCGGTTCGGCAATTCCGTCAATCCGTCATGGTGCGCCATATAGGCGAGCCGCGCCTGGATGCGCTGCAGCTCGGTCGTGTCCTCATGGGTGGAAACCCAGCCGCCATTGGGCATTGGCTGATGGTTGACCGCGATCGTCCGGTCGCCCGCCAGACTCTGGATCTTCATCACCGGCTTGCCGCTTTCCAAGAGCTCGATCCACTCGCCCAGATATGTCTCGGCATCGGTGTTCTCATAGTCGCCACGCTCGACCCGAAAGCGGATGATGTCGTCAAAGATCGCACCGGGGCGCACCAGGGCGTCCGGAAGATCGTAGAGTTCGACAAAGCGGCGGTTGCACACCAGAAGCCTGCGGTCCTGGTCGAACATGCACAGGCCCTGGGACATGTTGTCGAGGGCCGCATTGAAACGCTCGTTCTGCTCGGTGAGTTCCTGATCGCGCTTCAACAGGGCCTCTTCGTAACTGCGGTGCTCGGTGACATCCGTATAGGTGGTGACCATACCGCCGCCGGGCACCGGGGTCCCCCTGATCTCGACGACGCTTCCGTCGGGCCGCACCCGCTCAAACAGGTGCGGCTGGAACTGTTTGGCCAGATCAACCCGGTCTTTCACCAGCTGGTCGCTGTCGCCTTCGCCATATTCGCCGCGCTCGGCGTTATAGCGAATGAAGTCTTCGAACTTGGTGGCGCTCTCTCCGAGCTCGGCGGGAAATTCCAGGAGTTCCAGGAAACGGGGATTGAATGCGACCACATCGAGGTTCTGATCGAACATGCTGATGCCCTGGTCGATCGACTTCAGGATGACCTGGAACTGCTCGCTGGTGCGGTCCGCTGTTTCCTTGCGGCTGTAAAGCTCGGTCATGTCGACATGGATGCTGATCGTGGAGCCGTCCTCGTTGCGCTTTTCAGACGTGCGCAGAACCCGCCCGTCGGCCAGACGATGTTCAAACGGGCCGTCGGAGCGATTGCGTCTTGCAAGCCGGCGCTCGATCCAGGCGGCATCCATCCTGTCGCTGGCAGAGGGGCTCTCGGATGCGAACAGGCGCAGCAATTCCTCAAATGTCATGCCGAGGACAACGCGGTCCTCCATGCCTGGAAAAAACCACTTCTTATAGAGCGAATTGCAGGCGACGACGCGTTCCCTCGCGTCGCACATCAGGAACCCCGCGGGAATGCTCTCCACAATATCCGTCAATCGGCACTCAAGCGGCGAATCCATGAAGATTCTCCCTGGCAGTCCCACAATAAACGACAATGATCCGGATTTTACTGTCGGCAGTCATGCCGCATGGCCCCCAATCACCCGTCAGCGGCCCCGAACACACATTAAGCGCGGGTATAGTAATTGCGGATTGCTTCGATTTCGTTGAGGGGCTTGGTTAACAAAACCCTGAAACGGGAGATGGCGGACTCATGGAGAAATCTGCATGTCAAGCATGGATACCATAGAAATCTTCTATTGGCATCGGTGCAAAAATAGATATATCAAAGGAGCTAGAGCGAGATGAGGTTAGCTCGCTCTAGGCACTGGGAAATTACTGAGGGGCGGCGACCCGTCCGACGGGCAGAATTTCAGCAGCGCCAGGTGCATATATAACCAAAACTTTTTCAGGCGCGATGGAAGGTCCTCCCCCAGGGAGGGCCTTCTATGCATAAGGATTCGCCCGACGATCGCTCACTCTAATGCGCCTCGTCCCAATTATCGGCGGCGCGCGCATCGACTTTCAAGGGCACCTTCATGGAAACGGCGGGCATGGCGGCGTTCTCCATGACATCGGTGACAACGGCGATCGTGCTGTCCACCTCCTGCTCAGGCGCCTCGAATATCAGCTCGTCATGGACCTGAAGCAGCATGCGGGTCGCCAGCCCGGCTTCCTCGAGCGCAGCGTCCATGCGCGCCATGGCGCGGCGGATAATGTCGGCCGCCGAGCCCTGTATCGGCGCGTTTATCGCGGCGCGCTCGTTGAAGGCCCGCATATGCGGATTGCTTGTCGTGATATCGGGATAATGGGCCTTACGGCCGAAGATCGTTTCCACATAGCCGTGGTCACGGGCATAGGCCTTGGTGTTGTCCATATAGTCCTTGATGCCGGGGAACCGCTCGAAATAGGTTTTGATATATTCGCTTGCCTGCGACCGTTCGATGCCGAGCTGATTGGCAAGGCCGAAGGCGGAGATGCCGTAGATAATGCCGAAATTGATCGCCTTGGCACGGCGGCGAACCTCGGACGGCATGTCCCTGACCGGCACGCCGAACATCTCCGACGCGGTCATGGCGTGGATGTCCATGCCGTCGGCAAAGGCCTGCTTGAGCGCGTCGATATCGGCCACATGCGCCAGGACACGCAATTCGATCTGCGAATAGTCGGCCGAAACCAGCTTGCTGCCGGGCTCGCATACAAATGCGGTCCGGATCTTGCGGCCCTCGGCCGTGCGCACCGGGATGTTCTGCAGGTTGGGATCGGATGAAGACAGCCGTCCCGTGGTCGTCGAGGCCAATGAATAGGAGGTGTGAACGCGCTTCGTCTCGGGATTGATGAAATCGGGCAGCGCGTCGGTATAGGTGGACTTCAGCTTGGTGAGCTGGCGCCAGTCGACGATCTTGCGCGGCAGTTCGTGGCCCTCCGCGGCCAGGTCCTCAAGCACCTGTGCGGACGTCGACCACTGGCCGGTCTTGGTCTTCGAGCCGCCGGGCAGGCCAAGCTTGCCGAACAGGATCTCGCCAAGCTGCTTGGGCGAACCGATATTGAACTTTTCGCCCGCCATCTCCTGGATCTCGTCCTCGAGCGCCGCTGCCCCTTGGGCGAAATCACCCGAAAGCCGGGACAGGATCTGGCGATCGACGCGGATGCCGCGCGACTCCATCCGGGCCAGGACCGGCACCATCGGCCGCTCAAGGCGCTCATAGACCGAGGCGACGCCTTCGGCGGCGAGGCGGGGCTTGAGCACCTGCCACAGGCGCAGGGTGATGTCGGCGTCCTCGGCCGCGTAGGCCGTCGCCTTGTCGATGTCGACATAATCGAATGTCACGGCGGACTTGCCGCTGCCGGCAACCTCCTTGTAGGCAATCGGCTTGTGCCCGAGCCAGCGGTCCGACAGCGCGTCCATGCCCTGCCCGCCGCGGCCGGCATCGAGCGCATAGGAAATCAGCATCGTGTCGTCGTAACCGCGCACCTCAATGCCGTAGCGCTTCATGATCAGCCAGTCATATTTGAGGTTTTGAGCGATCTTCAGAACCGCAGGATCCTCAAGCAGGTCCTTTAACGCGGACAATGCAGTGTCGATCGGGATCTGGCCTTCGGCAAGGCCGCCGCCGAGCAGGTCGTCCTGACCGCTCTTGTGCGACAGGGGAACATAGCAGGCCATGACCGGCAAGCTGGCGCCGGAATGCGCATCCTGCGGCTGGTAGGCAAGCGAAAAGCCGACAAGGTCGGCCCGCATGGCATCGAGCGACGTCGTCTCGGTGTCAAACGCAACGATACCGGTCTCGCGCGCCTTGGCGATGAAGGCTGCGAGCGCTTCAACATCGCGGATACATGCGTAGCCGGTGTGGTCGATCCTGGCGTCGGCACCTTCTGCCGCACGGGCGGCCGCAAAATCCCCGGGCGTCCAGCCGCCCGGCGAACCGGCAATCCCGGCCGCGGCAGGCCGGCCAGCCGCGTCGCCGGTATCAAGGTCGGGACCGCGGGCTTCTGCGCCCCACTCCACCGCAACATCGGCCGCTTCGATTTCGGCCGCGTCGGTCTGCGTCGCCTCGGCTACGCGTCGCGTCAAGGTGTTGAAACCCATGGCCTTGAAGAAGGCGATCAGCCGCGGACCATCCTGTGCCTCAAGCAGAAAATCGCCGGGCGTGTCGGTGACCGGCGCATCCTTGCGCAGCGTCACGAGCTGACGCGACAGACGCGCCTGGTCGGCGAATTCGATAAGGTTCTCGCGGCGCTTGTTCTGTTTGATCTCGCCGGCGCGTTCCAGAAGCGTGTCGAGATCGCCGAAGGTGTCCAGAAGCTGCGCGGCGGTCTTCGGTCCGATGCCGGGGATGCCGGGAATATTGTCGGTGGAATCGCCGGTGAGGGACTGCAGGTCAATCATCTTTTCCGGCGGCACGCCCCATTTCTCGACCACTTCGGGCGCCTCGATGCGGCGATCCTTCATGGTGTCGTACATGGTGACATGATCGGTCACGAGCTGCATCAGATCCTTGTCGGACGATATGATCGTCGTGTGTGCGCCGGCTTCCTCTGCCAGCCGAGCATAGGTGGCGATCAGGTCGTCGGCCTCAAAGCCCTCCATTTCGATGCAGGGCAGGCTGAAGGCGCGGGTGGCCTCGCGAATGAGCCCGAACTGCGGCACGAGATCCTCCGGGGGCGCGGAGCGGTTGGCCTTGTATTCGGGGTAAAGGTCCTTTCGAAAGGTCTGTGACGAGTGATCGAAAATCACCGCCAGATGGGTCGGCGTGACCCCGACCGACGTATCGCGCGCTTCCGACAGCAGCTTCCACAGCATGTTGCAGAAACCGGATACGGCGCCAACGGGCAAACCGTCCGTCTTGCGCGTCAGCGGAGGCAA
>NZ_CFHWAF010000024.1:0-18727 GCF_984452065.1 Hoeflea sp.
CGCCGAAGATGACCGGCAGGAAGAACAGGATCATGGGAACGGTCAGCTTGGGCGGCAGGGCCGCGGCTTTCTTTTCCGCCTCGGTCATGCGCATATCACGGCTTTCCTGAGCGAGCACCCGAAGAGCCTGGGCAATCGGCGTGCCGTAGCGTTCAGCCTGTATCAGGGCCTGGCAGACGGACTTGACCGTCTCGAGCCCAGTACGGTCGCCGAGATTCTCGTAGGCCTTGCGTCTTTCCTGCAAGTAGGAAAGCTCCGCCGTCGTCAACACCAGCTCTTCGGCAAGCGGCGCGGACTGGCTGGCGACTTCATCGGCGACCCGCTTGAACGCCGCTTCGATTGAAACGCCTGATTCCACACAAATCAGCAGCAGGTCCAGTGCATCCGGCCAGGCATTGCGGATCGATTTCTGCCGCTTTGAGGTCCGGTTGGAGATATATATGTTGGGCGCGTAGAAGCCGATATAGGCCGCAACGATACAAACAACCACGCGCAACATCGTGGGCTGGTCCGCAAATGCGTCGAGCACGAAGACATAGAAGACTGCAGCAGCCAGGAAAACGAAGGGCAGTGTGAAGCGCGCAAACAGGAAGATATTGAGCGCGTTCTGTGTGCGCAGGCCGGCCGTTCTCAGTTTTCTTTCGGTATTTGCATCAACAAGGGCTTCGCGCAAATTCAGCTTTTCGACAAGCTGCCTGACCGACGTATTGTGCTCATGCCTTAAAGAGCCGCCGCGCTGGTTGGCCTCGGCGTTCATACGCGCGCGCTCGCGCGCCCTGATCTCATCACGTTCGAGCGCAACGGTCTTCATCCGCGCGTTCAAATCGCCACGTTCAAAGAGCGGCATGAATATCGTGAGCAGTGTCGCGAAAACCGCGATACCGACAAGGACTGCCGAAACAAGCGTTGGATCTGTCAGCGTCTGGATCATGATAATTCCGCTTTCCTAGCCGCCCGGAACTGCTGCCGCTCAGATTTCAAAGTCGATCATCTTGCGCATCACGAGAATGCCGATCGTCATCCAAACAACCGAAGCGCCCAAAATGATATTGCCGCGCGGATCGGTGAAGAGCGGCGTGATATAGGTCGGTGTGGTCAGATAGACCAGGATGACGATCACGAAGGGCAGCGATCCGATGATGGCTGCCGACGCCTTGGCTTCCATCGAGAGTGCATTCACCTTCGCTTTCATCTTCTTGCGGTCGCGCAGGACCCGCGACAGGTTGGCCAGCGCCTCGGAAAGGTTACCGCCGGCCTGGGCCTGGATCGCGACGACGATTGCAAAGAAGTTTGTCTCCGGCAACGGTATGTTCTCATGCAGTCTCGCGCAGGCCTCCGGAACGGTCATGCCGAGTTGCTGGGATTCAACGACCCGTTTGAACTCGCTGCGCAACGGCTCCTGTGACTCCGAGGCAATCAGCCTGAGTGAATCGTTGATCGGCAGGCCGGAGCGTATGGAGCGCACCATAACGTCAAGCGCGTTCGGAAACTCATTGAGGAACGCCTTGAAGCGGCGTTTGCGTTTGAAGCCGACAACCCAACGGGGGACGCCAAGACCGCCGACAATCGCCATGCCGGCCGTGATCAACAAAGGGCCACCGAAAGCCAGCGTCGCGCCGGCGAGAAGGAAGGCGCTGACTATGCTGATGATGTAGAACTGCGTGACGTTCAGGCTCCAGCCGGTTTGCTGCAATGCGATTTTCAGCGGAGGCGAGGTATGGTTGACTTTTTTCTTCTGTTTTTCTTCCAGATCCTTCAATGATTCCTGGACTGATTTTTTCCGCCTGGCGGCCTCATTGAGGTTGTCACGGGCAGCCTTCAAAACGCGACCGTCCGTTTCGGCAAGCTTGACCTGCTTGAAGCGCTTGTCGACCTTCTGCTCGGTTTCAATGGTCCGGAACAGAACGGAATAAGCCAACCCGCCGGCGGCGACGGCCACCAGGACGATAATCAACAGGATTTCGGCATCTATTCCGAACATGTCATCTGCCCTTTCTATCGATGATGAATCAGGCGACTGCCTGTTCCATGCTGTCGATTGCCTCCGCCAACCGGCGCTCCTCACCAAAATAGCGCGCGCGCTCCCAGAAGTGCGGACGGCCTATCCCGGTCGACACGTGCTGACCCAGAACATTGCCGTTCGCATCTTCGCCATTGATGTCGAAGGTCATCAGGTCCTGGGTGATGATCACGTCACCCTCCATGCCGGTGACTTCCGTGATATGGGTGATGCGCCGCGACCCGTCGCGCAGGCGAGCCGCCTGAACGATGACGTCGACAGAACCGCTGATGATTTCGCGCACCGTCTTTGCCGGCAGCGAAAACCCGCCCATGGCGATCATCGATTCAATACGGTTCAGACATTCGCGCGGCGAATTGGAGTGGATCGTCCCCATGGAGCCGTCGTGGCCCGTATTCATGGCCTGAAGCAGGTCGAACACCTCGGGTCCGCGCACCTCGCCGACGATGATGCGCTCGGGACGCATACGCAGGCAGTTCTTGACCAGATCGCGCATGGTGACCTCACCCTCGCCCTCGATATTGGGCGGGCGGGTTTCAAGCCGCACCACATGCGGCTGCTGCAACTGCAGTTCCGCCGAGTCCTCGCAGGTGATTACCCGTTCGGTTCCGTCGATATAGCGTGTCAGGCAGTTCAGCAGCGTGGTTTTACCGGAGCCCGTACCGCCGGAAATCACGACGTTGCAGCGTACGCGGCCGATGATCTGCAGGATGGTCGCGCCCTCGGGCGTGATCGATCCGAAATTGACGAGCTGATCGAGGGTCAGCTTGTCCTTCTTGAACTTACGGATTGTCAATGCCGTGCCGTCGAGCGCGAGCGGCGGCGCGATCACGTTGACGCGGGAGCCGTCCGGCAGGCGCGCGTCGCATATGGGGCTGGATTCATCGACACGGCGGCCGACCTGGCTGACGATCCGCTGGCAGATGGACAGAAGCTGGCTCTCGTCGCGAAAGCGGACCTCGGTTTCCTCCACCTTGCCGTCGACTTCAATGTAGCTCTGGCCGGAGCCGTTGATCATGATATCGGCGATGTCATCGCGCGCCAGCAGCGGCTCAAGCGGACCGTAGCCCAGTACGTCGTTGCAGATGTCCTCGAGCAGTTCCTCCTGCTCGGAGATCGACATGGCGAAATTCTTGATCGTGATAATGTCATTGACAATATCGCGAATTTCCTCGCGGGCGCTCTCATTGTCGAGCTTGGAAAGCTGCGACAGGTCGATCGTATCGATCAGGGCGGAGAAGACCTGC
Source organism: Hoeflea sp. (assembly GCF_984452065.1). NCBI lineage: Bacteria > Pseudomonadati > Pseudomonadota > Alphaproteobacteria > Hyphomicrobiales > Rhizobiaceae > Hoeflea > Hoeflea sp. The sequence goes on from NZ_CFHWAF010000024.1 coordinate 3,268, forward strand.
GATTTGGTCGTGTAATAGCTGTCCGTCTTCCTTGCCGACCGCTTCTTTTTTTCCGGGCGCTCTGCCCCAGGTGTGATTGGAGTGTTGACGGTCATTTCCGCCGGCTGTGCCGCCGGGGCAGGCGCCGCGACGTCCGTTTCCGCCGTATCCAGTTCGGGTGCCAGAGGTGGCGTGCGGACAATTGTGTCCTCCACCTTCCCGAAGCCGCCGTTTCCGCGTTTGCCAAACATGTACTACCCCCTGCAACTAAAGACTTTGCGACCTGTTACCGCTTCAGAAGCGAGCGCAGGCCGGCCAGACCGGACTTCTTCTGCCTCTTGATTTCCGCGCGACCCGTCAGGATGTGCGCAAGCTGGGAGAATGTTTCCGCGGTCGGCGCCCTCGGGTCCGTTTCCGCGATCATCCGGCCGCTGTTGGACGCATTGCCGAAAAGCTGCGCGTCGAACGGAATGATCGCCGTCGCCTCGATTTCCAGAGGTTCGCAGAAATCATTGACCGAAATCTCGGGACGCCTGGGCATGCCGACCTGATTGAGAACCAGGCGCGGGGGATGATCGTTCGGACGAATCTTGCCCAATGTGTCCATGAGGTTCTTGGCGTTGCGCAGGTTCGGGAGATCCGGCGTCGCCACAACGGCGACATCATCCACCTCGCCGAGCACCGCCTTGGTCCAGTTCGTCCACATATGGGGCAGATCGAGAACCGTGATGGGCGCGGTCCGCTGGACAATCTCCAGAACCGGTTCGAAGGTCGAGCCGTTGAAGTCATAGGTCCGGTCGAGCATCGAAGGCGCCGCCAGCATCGAAAGATGCGAGGCGCATTTGGAGAGCAGACGCTCCAGGAAGACGTCGTCCAGGCGCTCCGGCGCAAACACCGCTTCGGCAATCCCCTGCGGCGGGTCCTGGTCGAAGTTTATGTTCGCGGTTCCGAAAGCGAGATCGAGATCGGCAAGGATGACCTCGGTCTCGAAGAGGCCGGAAATGCCCCAGGCGCTGTTATGGGCGATCGTGGAAGACCCGACGCCGCCCTTGGCGCCGATAAAGGCAATCGTCCGGCCAAGCGGTTCCGCGTCCGGGTCGACAAAAATGGTCGAAACCACATGCAGGATGTCGGCAATCGAGACCGGGCCCACCAGGTATTCCGATATTCCCCGGCGGATGAGTTCCCGATAGAGAAAAACATCGTTGTCATAGCCGATGACGATGACCTTTGTCGACGGATCGCAAACCTCGGCGAGATCGGCGAGGTGTTCCAGCAATTTCCCGCCGGTTTCCGAATTCTCGAGAATGACCAGATTCGGGGTCGGGGAAGACGCGTACATGGTGCAGGCGGATTCAATGTTTCCGCTCACGGTCCGCACATGCGTGCGCGCCAGCCGCCTGTCCTCCGCCATGGAGCTTATGGTGTTCAGGAGATTTTCCGACTCGCAGAAGGCCTGGATGGAGATGCGCGGCAACGGCCGCAGACTGTCCATGGCGTCCTGATTGTTGCCGGTATCCAGAAGGCTCTGGCCGCCTTCAGGGTTTTCAGCTACCTCACTCATATCGTCATCCCGCTTTGCGTTCTCATAAGCCTCTGGTTTCGGTAGACTATTCATCGTCGCCCTGTACGGTGGACCCGAATTTCCGGTACTTGCCGATAACCACATCACGTCTTTGCGCATCGATCGGCGACATGCCGCGCGGTGCGATCAGATCGGACGGATTGGCGATCTGGGCGGCCAGATTGCTCTGGGTGGCGCAGCCGAAATTCTCGTAATGCTTGTTTTCCATCGTATTGAGCACCAGATCGTTCGGCCAACGGCCACACTGCGCGGTATGTGCGCCAATCGCCGTAAAACTCAGCCGAACGGGCGCCGCGTCATTTTGCGCGGCGGCCTGATAGGACTGATAGGCGATCTTGCGTGACGGCACGCCTTCTTCAACGAGGATCTTCCTGATCTCACCGGCGAGCCGTGAGGCCGCAGCCGCGTTCGCGGAGCCGACCGGCGTCATGATCCGCAACGAGCCGGAGGCGTTTTCCCGATATTCTGACGCGAAGCCGCGGACCATGCTTGTCCTGCCGAAATTCAAATCCGTGTCACTGCTGGCGATCGGAATATCGATGTCATGCGCTTTTTCCGAAATCACGATCGGATGGTTGGTGCGGTAGTCATCGGGGACGGAACCGACCTCGATGTCGTGGACATTGGCACAGCCCGCGAGGAGCGCGGCGAGCGCCGCGGCGGCAAATCCGACGGACCGGGGTGATCTGCGTTCCTCGGGCCGGTTCATCGAAACAGTTTCCGTGTAGGTCATTTGAGGTTCCAACCCTTCATCACTTGTAGATAAAGCCGACAACGCCGTGGTAGCGGCCCTTGGGAAGACCCGTCTCCATCTGCCCGTAGACCCGGTTTACCCGACCGAGGAAATTCGCCGCGCCGTCACTCGAGGCGTTGAAATTGTCGTCAGGGCGCGACAGCTTGTTGCGGGCGACCGGGCGGACGAGATAGGGCGTCGCGATGATGACGAGTTCGGTTTCGTTGCGGACGAAATCGCGGCTGCGAAACAGGGTGCCGAGCACGGGAACCTTTGAAAGGCCGGGAAAGCCGCTCATGACCTGGCGCAGATCGTCGCGGATCAGTCCGGCAATGGCGATCGAGCCGCCCGATGGCAGCTCGACGGCCGTATCGGCTTCTCTTTTGCGAAGACCATTCAACGTGCCGCCACCAGTCGTGCGGACCCCACCGATCGATGCGGAACTGCCTTCAAAGGTCGGTTCAGAGACTTCGGTCCTGACACGCAGGCTTATGCGGCCCTCCGACAGAACGACCGGCGTAAATTCAAGACGTATACCCCATTCCTTTTCTTCATACGTTTGCACCGTACCACCTCCAGCGGTCACTGCCATTTCGTTCAGGAACTGGAATTCACCGCCCACGAAAAACGTGGCGGGCTCACCCGAGATGGCTGTAAGGGTGGGCTCGGCCAGTGTTTTCATGACGCCTGCCTGCTCCATGGCGCGGACATAGGAGTCCAATCCGAAGCGGCCAGTGCTTCCTCCGAACATGCCGCCTGATCTGGTGATCGCTGCACCAAGGGCCGGAGGGTTGATGGAATCGAAAACGGGATTTCCGTTTTCGGTAATCGTCGTGTTGACGCCGAGCTGCTTGAGGATCTGCCGGCTCACCTCGGCGACGGTCACTTTGAGCGTCACCTGGTCCTCGCCCTCGATATCCAGAAGATTGATGATCTGCGAGACCTGCCGGTCTTCAGCGAAGATCGCCGCGTCCCCGCCCTCGCCAATGGCCGTGATGTTTCTGGTCGTCGCCTCACCGCCCTTCAGGAAAATCTCAGCGAGCTGGCTGGCCCGTGAGGCGTCCTGGGGCGTGCGGACAGTTCCCGTCAGCACGATATTGTCGCTGATGATCTCAACCGTGATATCGGAGTCCGGGATAAAACGCGACAGCTGCCGCTGCAATCCCGTTGTGTCGCGCTCGACGGCGAGGTCGAGACTGACAATCTGCTTGCCGTTCTTGCCGAATACAAAAATGTTCGTCTGGCCGACCTCCTTGCCAAAAAGATAGATGCGGCGGGCCGAGCGCGTGACAGCATCCGCTACTTCCGGGTCCGCCACCAGAATGTCCTGTGCATCCTCGGGCAAATCGACGACAAGGGCCTTGTTCAGACCGAGCTTGACGTCCTTGACGTTGCCCGCACCGGATTTTTGCACCTTGATCGACTGAGGGTTGGCCTTGGCGGCTGAAACAAGCGGCTCAGCAGTCAGGGCCATAGCACAAGTCACTGCAACGCCCGCCAGGAGAGATTTGCGACCGGCGGCCGAAGCTAGAGCTGAAAATCTGGATCTGTGCACTGTCTTGCCCCCGGTCTAGTTGGCTGCGCCGATATTGGTGATCTGGCCTGAACGAATGAGTTGGATGGAACCGCCATCCTCACCGCTGAGAAGATGATTTGCTCCGCCGGTATCCGGGTCCTGAACATCGGCGACGCTGCGCAGCGCCAGCGTCAGCCGCGACGCCATCTGCTGGGCGACGGCAATGATTTTCGCCTGTTCAGGCGTCAGTTCCAGGGTGGCGGTCGATCCGACGGCCGTCTTCTTGCCGTCCTCATCCTCGCGGATACGCTGGTCGATGGCGAGGACACGAATGTTCTCCAGGATCGTTTCGGTCACAAATCCGGCATTGTCGGGATTGCGAACCATGATCACGTCGACACGGTCGTTGGGAAGTATGAACCCGCCGGCGCTTGTCTCGACCGATATACCGGTGGAAACAGCCCTTTTTCCGGACGGAAGGATGGAGGACATGATCCGGGTATCGCCATCGACGATTTTTTCGGTGCGCAACGGTTCGCCCTCGAACACCGGGAGCCGGACGATCGAACCCGACAATTCTTCCAGCGCGTCGGGACGTGTCGAGCGGGTGATGTACCCGTCGGTGACGGCGTCCTCCGGCCATTCCTGCCAATCCAGATTGCGGTCATTCAGCCGGGACCCGATGGGCAGGCTGTTGGACGCGACAAGCACACTGTCGGTCCTGACTTTCTTGATCACTTCACGAACCGGCGGATTGGTTGCCTTGCCGGTGATGTTCAAGATCAGGTAGCCGGCTGCAACCGCGGCAACCAGAGCAATGGCCATAACTATCAAGCGTGCGGGCTTCATACCGTTTCCCCGGAACACATTTCCAATTGTCGGGCAAACAATGCGGTATGAATCGTGTACTTATGGTTAATGCGCCGCTACCAGTCTTACTTAACAGCGATTTAATGAGGTGGCACGCCGGTCAGGCTCCGGTCATCGGCAATCACAAATATCCTACAGACATTGCGGCGAAGCTTGAGTATTCAAAGCCAATGATCCTAGGCAGGCGAATACCACATCAGTAATTGGCAAGAGCAATCTGCATAAGTGGTGTTTGGGGGTAATAGATGAGACCAGCAATACCGATTGCAATACCGTAGGGAACTCCCGCCTTCGGCTCGAAAAGATGGGCAACCGGGCCTAACTTGGCAGACAACAGGAACATTCGCGAGCGCGCAATGACCAATACGATGGTCAGTAAACCACCGATCATCGCCACAGCAATCATAAAATTTAGCAATTCCATGTTGAGCCCGAACCAGACTGCCGTCGCCGTCAGCAGCTTTGCGTCTCCACCACCCATAGCGCCAAGGCCGAAAAGGCCGAAACAGACGACAAAGACAAGAAGGCCGGCGGCAAAGTGCATGGCGTAGGCGTGCCAGGACAGGCCGGCAAGCGGCGCGATAACGGCAAAGGAAACCAGAAGGATTATCGAGACACGGTTCGGTATGGTCATTGTCAGCGCGTCGGAAATCGCGGCGAAGGCCAGGCACAAGGGAAAAACCACCATGATCGCTGAATTCAGCACTGCGCTCTCCTTCAAAACCGGCCCGTTCGTTGCGATCGACCGTCAGCCTATAGGAACAACAAGTCCTTTAAAAAAATTTACCGCCCGGACCGGATCCGGGCGGCAAATATTCAACTTCGCCTAAGCGGCAACGTCTACTACCCCCCAGGAGCCGGCGGCTGCGCCGGAGTAGCGGCGCCTGAAAGCGCGTCTTCAACCCTCTGGAAGGTGGCGTCCAGTTCACCGGTAAGGGCCTGAAGGGCCGCGATGATGCCGACGGCAACCAGAGCAGCGATCAGGCCGTACTCGATGGCGGTCGCGCCGGATTCGTCTTTCATGAAACGTGCAAACATCTTTGTCATTGGATTACTCCTTGCTCCACTTATTCAGCATGTCCGTCAGCCTTTTTCACACTGATCGGATGCCGGGAACGCTACCGGACAGGTTTTGAAAACAGCTTAAGAAACATGGTTACCGAAAGGTTCGCCAAGAGAGCGCCGCATTTGTTGGTGAATCTCTGGTTAATCCGCCTGCTCGTCTCGGACGCGCAAGCAAAATCCGGGTTTTGCTTGCGCGTATATATAATGTCAACGCCGTTCCGATCATCACGGATGCAACGCCTGACCTGCGTCACCGCAGCGTCCCGAATACCCGACTTCGAACTTTTTCCGGCGTTTTGCAGCCCGTTAAGCCTTCATTCACCATTCCGGGCGACTTTTAGGCAGTTTCATCCAAAGCCGCGGCGCGAGGAGCAATACATGTTCAAGCTGTTTGACATTCGTTCGACCGTCAGGTCGACCAGCATGGTGGCTGTCGCGTTTGCCGCGCTTCTTGGTGCGACCGTGGCCGCCCTTGCCGAAAACCCCATTAAAGTCGACCTGGACTACGCACGGGTCATCAAGCTGGACCGGCCGATCAGCCGCGTAATTATCGGGAACGCCGATATCGCGGACGCGACGGTCAGCGATCCGCAAACGATCATCCTGACCGGAAAAGGCTTTGGAACGACCAACCTGGTCATCCTGGACAATGACGGCAACGCCATCGTCGACGAACGCGTTCTGGTGTCACTTGAAGCGCACAACACCATGCAGGTCTATCGACAGACCGAACGCCGGGTTCTGTCCTGCACGCCTTCATGCGAGCCGCTGGAACTCGAGCGCTAACGCATTGAAGAAATAGTAAACAGAGCTGAAATCTGCGTTTCCGGTTCCGATCAATTTCGGATACCGATTGTAAACTCCTTTGTATTAGGATTTTCAGACAGGTCCAGTAAGCGGGGTTGTCATGCCGGTCCTTTTGAGTGGGAAGCGCGCGCGAGAAAATGCGCGGAAGAGGAGTTTGGGGCGGTTCTCGATAGTCCGCGTCCGGCGCGACGAGAACGGCGCGACGGCAATCGAGTTCGCGTTGCTGGCTATCCCGTTTTTTCTGCTGATTTTCGCCATCATCGAAACCTGCATAGCGTTCGCGGCCGAACAAACGCTGAATTACGCGGTCGACAAGCTGGGCCGTGAGTTGCGCACCGGCCAGATCACGTTCAACACGGGCGCTTCGACGGACATCACAGAGGACGAGTTCCGCACTAGGCTGTGTAACGAGGTCTCGATCGTGTTCACCTGCGGTTCGGATGTGAACAACAGGCTGTTCTTCGATCTGCAGAATTACAGCAGTTTCGCATCCATTCCCACCGACGTGCCGCTTTCCAGCGGGAGGCTGGATACGAGCGGTTTCAATTTCAATCCCGGCGGGCCCTCAACCATCAACGTCCTGCGGGCCTACTATGCATGGAAAGTTACCGCCGATCTGTTCCGCCCCTATATCGCCAACGTCAAGCTGGCGGGATCGTCGGATGAGAACCACTACCTGATCGTCGCCACCACCGCCTACCGGAACGAAGCCTATCCGACGACAGGCACGGGCACGGGTGGCGGTTGAGGCATTGCACGAGATCCGAAACGACGGATGTTTGACCAAAAACCAATCAGGCATTGAATAGGAACGCGGAGACGCATTCATGACACCGACAAAGCAACCGTCGCAAAACAAAGGCGCAAGCCTTCGATCGCGCGTGCGGGATCTCCTCGGCAACAAGGACGGTGTCGGCGCTATCGAATTCGCCTTCGTCGCTCCCATTCTGGTCGTGCTCTATATCGGCGCCGTTGAAATGACCGTCGCGCTGTCCGTCGATACAAAGGTTTCCAGGGCCGGCAACGTCACGCTTGATCTGATCACACAGGGGGTCACCACATCAAAGGCCGAACTTGCCGACATGGAAGATGTCGCAAAGAGCATTATCGCGCCATTTGCCAACGACAAGGTCGAGTTGGCCTATACCGCCGTCCAGGTCAATGCGGCTGGTAACGAGGCAAGGGTATCATGGTCGTGGCGCAGCGACGGCGGTGCGCTGCCTGCACAAAACAGCGTGATCGAACTCCCCGACAGCCTCATGATCGGCAATGCCTATTATGTCCGCGGCGAGATCACCAATACCCACGATCTGATCACATCCTTTCCGTTCACGGGCGCTACCTTGAACTCAATCGACCTGTCCGAGACCTATTTCATGCGGCCGCGTGTCGGAACGGCTATCAACTGTGCCGACTGCAATACCTGAATCGCGCATTTGGGATCGTCCCATGCATGTAAGGCCAGGGCTGACCGGTGTCGGCCGCCTTTCGCTTTCGATGTTGTCATCCCGAAGCACACCTGCCCCAAAAAACCTGTTGTGACCAAACCTGTCGCATAATAGTTTGAGCGCCACTGTAAAGAAGGCTCCTTCGGACGCCGTATGCGAACGCTTTGAAAAACAATAATCTGCAGGGAAGGCATGGCCCGCGCAATCATCTTGCTTCTTGATTCATTCGGCATCGGCGGAGCGCCGGATGCCGACGCTTTCGGTGACGCCGGCGCCGACACGCTTGGCCACATTGCCGAACAATGCGCGGCGGGCCTCGGCGACCGGGAGGGCCTGCGGCACGGGCCGTTGCTGCTGCCGAACCTGACCTCGCTCGGACTTGTGCAGGCCGCAAAGCTCGCCACCGGCCGGGTTCCGGCCGGCATGGACGGCGATATCCAGCCGATCGGCCTCTATGCCTGTGCCGACGAGGTCTCGCACGGCAAGGACACGCCGTCCGGGCACTGGGAAATCGCAGGCGTGCCGGTGCGTTTTGACTGGGGGTATTTTCCGGAAGGCGAAGAGACATTTCCCGGCGCGTTGCTGGAGCAGATCTATCAGGCGGCCGACCTGCCGGGCAGCCTTGCCAATTGCCATGCATCGGGCACCGTCGTCATTGAAGAGTACGGAGCGGAGCATATCTCTTCGGGCAAGCCGATCTTCTATACGTCGGCGGACAGCGTTTTCCAGATCGCCGCCCATGAAGGCCATTACGGGCTCGAGCGGCTCTACAGCCTGTGCGAGACTGTACGCAAACTGGTCGACCCGCTGAATATAGGCCGGGTCATTGCCCGCCCCTTCGTCGGAGAAACGACGGGCGAATTCGAGCGAACCGGAAACCGGCGGGACTATTCTGTCTTGCCGCCCGAACCGACCCTGCTCGACCGCGCCTGCAACGCCGGGCGCATGGTCATCGCCGTCGGCAAGATCAGCGATATCTTTGCGCATCAGGGCATCAGCGAAATGCGCAAGGCCGACGGCAATGAAGACCTATTCAATACAACGCTTTCGGCGATGGACGCCGCCGGCGACGGCGATATCGTTTTCACCAATTTCGTGGACTTCGACATGCTCTACGGGCATCGCCGGGACGTGCCCGGCTATGCGGCCGCGCTGGAACGGTTCGATGCGCGCCTGCCTGAAATCGCCCGAAAGCTCAAGCGCAACGATCTTGTCGTGGTCACGGCCGATCACGGCTGCGACCCGACCTGGCGCGGAAACGATCATACCCGCGAGCGGGTGCCTGTCCTGTGTTTCGGTTCGGGCGTTGCGGCGGGGTCGGCCGGCGTCCGGCAGACCTTTGCGGATATCGGCGAGAGCATCGCGGCACATCTCGGGCTTGAGCCCGGGCCGCATGGAAGGAGTTTCCTTTGACCGGACATATTCCCAAGGCCGAACTTCATTGCCATATCGAAGGGGCGGCGCCGACGGAGCTGGTCCGCGAACAGGCGCGCAAATACAATGTCGACATCGATCACCTGATTGACGGCAAACGCTTTGTCTGGAGCGATTTCACCAGTTTCCTCGCCGCCTATGATGCGGCGGCGGCACTGTTCAAGACCGAGGAGGACTATGCGCTCCTGGCCGAGCGCTATCTGGCGTCCATCGCATCCGAGGGCGCAATCTACAGCGAGATATTCATCTCGCCGGATCATGCCCGGCGCACCGGCCTGTCGCCCCAGGCCTATGTCAACGGGCTTGGAGAGGGCATTGAGCGGGCGCGGGACAAATACGGCATCGAGGGCCGGCAGATCGTTACCTGTGTCAGACATTTCGACAGGGACGACGCGATCGACGTCGCCCGTTTTGCCGCATTGAGGCCGCACCGGACCGTCACCGGTTTCGGCATGGGCGGGGATGAACGGATCGGGTCCCATGCGGATTTTTCCGACGCCTTCGCCATCGCCCGCGACGCGGGGCTGGGTATCACGACCCATGCCGGCGAGGTCGCCGGCGCCGACAGCGTGCGCGATGCGATCGAGCATGTACGCCCGTCGCGTATCGGTCACGGCGTGCGCGCCATCGAGGATCCGTCACTGGTCGAACATCTGGCGGATGAGGGCATCGTCCTTGAGATCTGCCCCGGCTCGAACGTTTCGCTTTCCGTCTATGAGAGCCTCGGGGCGCATCCGTTTACGGCCTTGCGGGATGCCGGGGTGAAAGTGACGTTGAATTCGGACGATCCGCCCTTTTTCGACACCAGTCTGGGCAAGGAATACGCGGTTGCTCAGGCCGCGTTCGGTCTCAGCGACGCCGACCTCGTCGAGACGACACGCACGGCGATCGAAGCCGCCTTTGTCGACGATGAGACACGCGCGGCGCTGCTTGCAAAGTTGTGACAAACCGCACCATGACAGGCCCAGCGGCTCGCTTCGGCTTGCCGCCCGAGAGCGGTCGATGCAATATGCTCCCGACCCACTGCGCGAAGCCAGCCCAAGAAGGACATCACCATGGACGGCGTCACCGTCATCGACCACCCGCTGGTTCAGCACAAGCTCACCATCATGCGCAAAAAGGACACGTCCACCGCCGGATTCCGGCGTCTGTTGCGCGAGATATCGACGCTTCTTTGCTATGAGGTCACACGCGAGCTGGCGCTCACCCATGAAAACATCGAAACGCCGCTCACCGCCATGGACGCGCCTGTTCTGGCCGGAAAGAAGCTGGTCTTCGCATCGATCCTGAGAGCCGGAAACGGACTGCTGGAAGGCATGCTCGACCTCGTCCCTTCGGCGCGTGTCGCCCATATCGGGCTCTACAGGGATCATGAAACGCTGCAGGCGATCGAATATTATTTCAAGGCGCCTGAGGACATCAGCGACCGGCTGGTCATCGTCGTCGATCCGATGCTCGCAACGGCCAATTCATCCATTGCCGCCGTCGAGAAACTGAAGGAGCGGGGTGCGCATGATCTGCGGTTCCTGTGCCTGCTGGCGGCGCCCGAGGGCGTTACCGCGTTTCGCAAGGCGCATCCGGATGTACCCGTCTTTACCGCTTCGATCGACAGCCACCTCAATGAAAAGGGCTATATTGTCCCGGGCCTCGGCGACGCCGGCGACCGCATGTACGGAACAAAATAGAGCTCACAAGCCTCACACAATCGAATCAGTATAAACTGCCCCCAAGAGTTAACGTTTCCCTAACCAGTGCCGCACACAGTGTTTCGTGTGCCGGACCGTTGTTACGGTCCCTTAGGATTCTCCTGTTGTACTGCGTGCACTTGAGCACGAGGGCGTTGATCATGATGCGGATCTTTCTTCTTGCAGCCGTCGTTTCGGGCGTGGCCGTTGCCGTGCCGAAGGTCGTCGACGGAGAGCTGGACCCGACAACCTCGGAAACGGCAAAGCAGATGCACACAGCCGCCCCCGAACAGATGCCGGTCGCAGCCTATGCAGGCGGTCGCGACGTCGTTATCGGCGCCGATGCGAGAGGGCATTTTCTCAGCAGCTTCAGGATCAACGGCAGGCAGGTCGACGGGATGATCGACACCGGCGCGACCGCCGTTGCCATCAACCGGTCAACGGCGCGCCGGCTCGGGGTCTATCTGACACCGTCCATGTTCAAATATCGCGTCAACACCGCCAATGGCACGACCAGAGCCGCCCGGGTCACGCTTCAATCGGTGGAACTCAAATCCATCAGGCTGCGCAATGTGGAGGCGTTTGTTCTCGACGACGATTCCCTCGGCACCACGCTGATCGGCATGAGTTTCCTGAACCGCCTGACATCCTTTCAGGCGCGCGACGGCAAACTCATTCTCAAACTGTAGATCAGCGCCTATGCGCGGACATGACCGACGATGACCGATGCTTGCGGTATCGTGTCGGTGATTTCGTAGCAGGACAGAACGGACTGCGTGGCCCGGTCGGCGGCGGCGTCATCGGCCGCATGCACCCGCCCGATGGGATCGCCGGCCGACACTTTCGCACCAAGGGCGGCAAGGCGGCTGAGACCGACCGCCGGATCGACCGGATCCTGTGGCCGGGTGCGCCCGCCGCCAAGCGAGACAACCGCAAGGCCGATCCCACGCGCATCGACAGCGCCGACATAACCGTCCCGGTCGGTGACGATATCGCGCACAACCGGGGCATGGGGCAGGTACCTGTCGTAACGGTCGATGAAATCGGCCGGTCCGCCGAGCGCCGCGACCATCGCGGCAAAGCGGTCCGCCGCCCTCCCCGATGCGAGCGCATCCCGGGCCAATCGCTCAGCCAGCGCCGTGTCCGCCGTCAGCCCGGATGCGGCAATCATCTCCGCCGCCAGGGCGATCGTTACCTCTTCGAGCCGCGTATCGCGATGCGATCCGGTCAGAAACTCAACGGCGTTGGCAACCTCCACCGCATTGCCCGCCGCGCTCGCCAACGGTTCGTTCATGTCGGTGATGATGGCGGAGGTCGACAGCCCCGCGCCGTTGGCGACGGCAACAAGGCTTTCCGCCAGCGCCATGGCGGCCTGCGGCTCGGCCATGAATGCGCCGTTGCCGGCCTTGACATCCAGCACCAGCGCCTCAAGGCTGGCGGCAAGTTTCTTGGACAGGATCGACGCCGTGATCAGCGGCACGGATTCGACCGTCGCCGTCACATCGCGGATGGCGTAGAACCGCTTGTCGGCCGGCGCAAGACTGCCTGTCTGACCGATAATGGCACAGCCGACGCTGTCAACGACGTCGCTGAACAGGGTGTTGTCGGGCATGACCTGATAGCCGGGAATGGATTCCATCTTGTCGAGCGTTCCGCCCGTGTGGCCGAGGCCGCGGCCCGATATCATCGGCACGACCGCCCCGCAGGCGGCAACGATCGGCGCCAGCATCAACGACACATTGTCGCCAACACCGCCGGTGGAGTGCTTGTCGGCAATCGGCCGGTCGATCCGCGGCCACGCCAGCACGTCACCGGAATCGCGCATCGCAAGGGTCAGGGCAACGGCCTCGTCACGGCTCATCCCGTTGAAGAAAACGGCCATCGCCAGGGCTGCAACCTGCCCCTCGGACACGGTATCGTCGGTGATGCCGCGCACGAACCTGCCGATCTCGCCGGCATCGAGGGCCTGACCGTCGCGTTTCTTGCGAATGACTTCCTGGGGCAGGAAATTCATGACAATCCTCCAGGTTTCAACAGGTGCTAACCGGACAGCATATGCCGCAGGACCGAAGCCAGCCGCTCGCCGCCGAGCGGCGCCATTTCCTTGGTTTCCTCATGCGAGATTTCATCGCCGCTCATGCCGGCGGCAAAGTTCGTGACCACCGATGCGGCAGCGACCCGCAGACCGAGGTAGCGGGCCAGAATGACCTCGGGAACCGTCGACATGCCGACCGCGTCGGCTCCCATCATGCGCGCCATTTTGATTTCGGCCGGCGTTTCGAAGCTCGGGCCCGAAAACCACATATAGACGCCGCTGAAAAGGTCCATGCCGGTCTGCGCGGCGGCCGCATCCATCTGAGCCGCCATCTCCGCGTCATAGGCGTTGGTGAGCCCGACAAAACGCCGGTCGCCGGGCTCCCCTATCAGCGGATTGGCCCCGGCGAAATTGATGTGGTCGCAAATCCGCATCACCGAGCCGGGCGGCATGTCCTCACGCAGGGAACCGGCGGCATTTGTCAGTATGATCCGCTGAACGCCCAGGCCGTGGAGCGTTTCAAGCGGCGCGCGCATCGCCGAAGCATCGCCCTTTTCATAATAATGCGCTCTGCCGGACAGCATGATAACCGGCCTGTCGCCCATGTACCCCGCGACCACCTCGGCGGCGTGGCCGGATACGCCGCTGTGCGGAAAGCCTTCAAGGTCGGCATAGGACACACGGACCGGATCACGCAGCTCGCCCGACAGCGAACCGAGACCCGATCCGAGCACGATCGCGGTTTGCGGATCGAGGCCGTCGAGTTTCTTGACAAGGACGGACAGGGCCAGGTTCATTTCAGAGCCTCCGCGTCAAAGGCGAACGGCAGCAATTCGCCAAGGGTTACGGTTTGCACGATGCCGTTCATATCGCAAAGGTGGATCTTCGTATCCGGACCGGCGAATTCGGCGAGCCGCTGGCGGCAGCCGCCGCAGGGCGTACAGGCCACCATCTTCTCGGCAACGACGGCAACTTCCTCGATCTTCAGCCCGCCACCCATGATCATGTGGCCTATGGCCGTGGTTTCGGCACACCATCCTTCCGGATAGGAGGCAACCTCGATATTGGCGCCGGCATAGATGCGGCCATCGTCAGCGCGCAAAGCGGCGCCCACCGGGAACTCCGAATAGGGCGCATGACAGCGGCTCATGGCCTCGCGCGCTGCTTCAAACAAATCGTTGGACATGGCGCCCTAACGCTCCTTCACATAGGGCTGTCCGCCGGCCTTGGGCGGTATCGCCTTGCCGATGAAGCCGGCGAGCAGGATAACGGTCAGCATGTAAGGCAAAGCCTGCATGAACTGAACCGGAACCTCGCCGACAACCGGCAGCGACTGGCCCTGAAGCAGGATCGCCAGCGCATCGAGAAAACCGAACAGGAGACAGGCCAGCATCACGTTGACGGGTTTCCACTTGGCAAAGATCAGCGCCGCAAGCGCAATGAAGCCCTTGCCGGCCGTCATGCCCTTAACAAAGCCGGCCGCCACGGCCATCGACAGATAGGCGCCGGCAAAGCCGCACAGAATCCCGCAACACAGAACGCCCAGATAGCGCATCTGCGTGACCGAGATACCGGCGGTATCGACCGCGCCCGGATTTTCGCCCACGGCCCTCAGGCGCAGGCCGAAGCGGGTGCGGTAGAGGACCCACCATGTGAACGGAACGAGCGCAAACGCCAGGTAGGTCAGCAGGAAGTGTTCGGAGATCAGGTTCTCGTAGATCGGCCCGATGAACGGCACATCCTCCAGCGTGTCGGTGAGCGGCAGCCGGATTGCCCCGAACCGGCTGCCCTCGCCCAGCTGCGGTGTCCGCCCGCCCTGCTGGAACCAGGCCTGACCGAGGATGACGGTCGCACCGAGCGCTATGAAATTGATCGCAACGCCCGAGACGATCTGGTTGCCGCGCTGGGTGATCGAGGCAAAGGCATGCACCATTGCAAGGGCGACGGAAACGATAATCGCCGCCGCAAGGCCAATGAAGGCCGATCCGTAGACGGCTGCAGCCGCGCCGCCGGCGAAGGCCGCGGCCAGCATCTTGCCTTCCAGTCCGATATCGAAAACGCCGGACCGCTCGGAATAAAGGCCGGCGAGCGCGGCAAAAATCAGCGGAACCGAAAGGCGGATTGTCGCTTCGAGGGTGACCAGTACGATCTGAAAATAATCCATGGCCCTACTCCCCCGCCGCTGCCGTTTCCGACGGCTTTCCGGCACCGCTCAGCATCGCGAAGAACACGGTGATCGCGGGCCTGAACATGTGTTCCAGCGCACCGGCTAACCTGTCGGAATCGGCTTGGTTCATCTGGCA
>NZ_CFHWAF010000024.1:18737-42056 GCF_984452065.1 Hoeflea sp.
CCGGCGAAGAGAATAACGAGGCCCTGGATGATGGTGATCATGTCACGGGATATCTGCGGCATCTCGAAGGCTATTTCCGCGCCGCCCTGATAGAGAACGCCGAAGAGGATGGCGGCCGGAATGATGCCGACCGGATGGGAGCGGCCCATGAGCGCAACGGCGATGCCGACAAAGCCGGCGCCCGCGACAAAATCAAGCTGCAGCCGGTGCTGATCGCCCATGATCGGGTTAAGCGCCATCATGCCGGCAAGCGCTCCCGAAATCAGCATGGTGATAATGATGATGCGGGCTTCCTTGATACCGGCATAGCGCGCCGCCGTCGGGCTGGCGCCCATGGTGCGAATCTCGTAACCGAGGCGCGTGCGCCAGATCAGCAGCCAGACGAGGAAAGCCGCAATCAGGGCGATGATAAAGGTCAGGTTGAACGGAGCGCCGCCGATATCGAGCCCGAAGATGCCGAGCAGCCAGTCGAGCCTCGGGATATGGGATCCCGGCTCGAATGTTTCGGTTTGCGGCGCCATCGACCCGGCGGGCTTGAGCACCTCGACAAGCATATAGACCATCAGGCTGGCAGCGATGAAATTGAACATGATCGTGGTGATCACCACGTGGCTGCCGCGTTTGGCCTGAAGGTATCCGGGAATGAAGGCCCAGGCCGCGCCGAATACGGCGCCGGCGGCGATCGCGAATGGAAGGGTCAGGAACCAGGGGAATATGCCGTCGAGAGCAAGGGCGACGATGGCAACTCCAAGGCCGCCGATATAAGCTTGGCCCTCGCCGCCGATATTGAAAAGGCCGCAGTGGAAGGCGACGGCCACCGCAAGCCCCGTGAAGATGAAATTGGTTGCGTAATAAAGCGTGAAACCCAGGCCCTCGCCGTAGCCGAACGCCCCCTGTACGAGAAGTGTCGCGGCCCGGATGGGGCTTTCGCCGACAAGCAGGACCACAAGACCTGCGACAAGAAAGGCCACCACCAGATTGATCAGCGGAATGAGGCCGTATTCGACCCAAAGCGGCAGCTTCGCGTAGGGAACACTCATTGTGCCGCCTCCTGTTCTCCTTCAACGCCGGCCATGAGCAGCCCGAGTTCGCCCTCGGTCGCCTCCGGCGTGCGCTCGCCGACGATGCGGCCGGCGAACATCACCAGAATGCGGTCGGACAGGGAGCGTATCTCGTCAAGTTCCACCGAAACCAGAAGCACGGCCTTGCCGGCATCGCGCATCTCGATGATGCGCTTGTGGATGAACTCGATGGCGCCGACATCGACACCGCGTGTCGGCTGGCCGATGACGAGCACCGACGGGTCGCGCTCCATCTCGCGCGCCAGAACGATCTTCTGCTGGTTGCCGCCGGAGAAATTCGCCGTCTTCAGCCGCACATCCGGCGGCCGGATATCGTATCTCTCGGCGCTCGCGGCCGCGTGTTTGCGGATGGCGTCGAGATTGAGCATCGGGCCGTTCAGATATTCGCTGTCATAGTGATAGCCGAGGATGGCGTTTTCGTTTTCCTCGAAGCTGAGAACGAGGCCCATATGGTGGCGGTCCTCCGGCACATGGGCGAGGCCGCGTTTTCTGAGCTCCTGCGGATCGGCCGCGCCGGTCACCTCGACGGGACCGCCGTTGAGGAGTACGGTGCCGCTTTCCGCGACCCGGATCCCGGTGATCGCCTGCAGAAGTTCCGACTGACCGTTGCCGGCAACGCCCGCTATGCCGACGATCTCACCGGCGCGCACGTCGAAGGAGACATCGTCAACCATGGTCACGCCGCGGTTGTCCTTGACCGTCAGGCCCTTCACCGACAGCCCGACATCCTTCGGATGCGCGCCGCCCTTCTCGACGCGGAGCAGCACGCGGCGGCCGACCATGAGCTCGGCAAGCTCTTCCACCGAGGTTTCGGCCGTTTTGCGCGTCGCCACCATCTCGCCGCGGCGCATGACCGACACCTCGTCCGTGATCGCCATGATCTCGCGCAGCTTGTGGGTGATGAGGATGATCGTCTTGCCCTGATCGCGCAGCTGTTCAAGGATGCGGAAAAGGTGATCGGCCTCGGCGGGCGTCAGCACGCCGGTCGGCTCGTCGAGGATCAGAATGTCCGCGCCGCGATAGAGCGCCTTGAGAATCTCGACACGCTGCTGCAGGCCGACCGGCAGTTCCTCGATCACCGCATCGGGATCGACCTCGAGCGCGTATTCGTCTTCCAGACGCTTGAGTTCGGCGCGGGCATTGACGATGCCGCGGTTGAGGATGGCGTTTTCCTCGGCGCCGAGCATGACATTTTCAAGCACGGTGAAATTGTCGACCAGCATGAAGTGCTGGTGGACCATGCCGATGCCGGCGGCGATGGCCGTATTCGGGTCGCGGATCGTCAGCTTTGCGCCGTTGACGCATATGTCGCCGCTGTCGGCCTGATAAAAGCCGTAGAGGATCGACATCAGGGTCGATTTACCGGCACCGTTCTCCCCGATGATACCGTGGATCGTTCCCCTGTGGACCTCCAGATTGATGTTTCTGTTGGCATGAACCGCGCCGAAACTCTTGTCGATGCCCCTCAGTTCGATTGCAAGATCGCTCATGCGGTGTCCGTTTTTTATCAATTGATTTAACGGATAACTCTATTCGCCCACCCTGCCGGAAACCAGCCCAAAGCCCTATTTTTAGCATGACGCGTTGTTTAAGCGTCCGCAACGTGTTGATAAGGTGTGAACCGGTCACATGCCTCGGAGGAACAATGACGGCTTTCGCCTTTCACACCACGCCGCAATTTGTCGTGCGCCCCGGATCGTCAAGCGAGCTGGCGCAGATCGCGGGCCAAAAGCTCGGAAAGACGGTGCTTCTCATTACCGATCGGGGCATCCGCGCCGCCGGGCTGGATGTCTCCGCGATGCGCTCGCTCGAGGCGGCCGGCCATGAGGTGACCGTCTTCGACGATGTGGAGGCCGATCCGAGCCTTGCGACACTGATGAACGCCGTCGAGGCGGCGCGCGCCTGTTCGGCCACCGGGGTGGTGGCCCTGGGCGGCGGCTCGTCGCTCGACGTCGCCAAGCTGACGGCACTGATCGCCGGATCCGGCGAGGATATCGACGAGGCCTGGGGGGTCGGGAACGCAAAGGGCCCCAGACTGCCGCTGGTGCTGATACCGACGACGGCCGGCACCGGCTCGGAGGCGACGCCGGTTTCGATCATCACGGTGGACGGCGAAGAAAAGCGCGGCGTGTCCTCACCGGTCATTTTACCGGACACGGCCATTCTCGACGCCGAACTGACGGTCAGTCTTCCCGCGCCGGCCACCGCGGCGACCGGCATCGACGCCATGGTGCACGCCATCGAGGCCTACGCCTCGAAGAACGTCAACAACAACCCGATGTCGCGCATGCTGGCGGTGGAGGCGCTGCAATTGCTGGGCGCGCACATAAAAACAGCCGTCTCGAAACCGGACGATCTGGAGGCGCGCAGCGCCATGCTGCTCGGCTCCACCCTCGCCGGCATGGCGTTCGCCAATTCACCGGTGGCGGCGGTGCACGCGCTCGCCTATCCGATCGGCGGGACGTTCCACATCCCGCACGGTCTGTCCAATGCCCTCGTCCTGCCGCAGGTGCTGCGCTTCAATGCGGCAGAGACCGAAAACGGCTCCTACCGGCTCTATGCCGCGCTGGCGCCGCACGTCTTCGGCGATCTGGACGACGGCGCGGGCGCGCGGGCGCAATGTGCCGCCTTCATCGACCGGCTGGCGCAGCTCTCCGCCGATCTCGGCCTGCCGCAAAGACTGCGCGATGTCGGCATCGGCGAGGACGCCCTGCCGAAAATGGCCTCGGACGCGATGAAGCAGACGCGCCTCCTCGTCAACAATCCGCGCGAGGTCAGCGAAGCCGATGCGCTTGCCATCTACCGTGCCGCCTGGTGACGCGATGACAAGACCATCACCTCTCAGCCGCGAGACCTTCAAGGTTTTCAGACCGCTGCAGACCCGTTGGGCCGACAACGACATTTACGGCCATATGAACAATGTCGTGCACTACGCACTGTTCGACACGGCGATCAACGGATGGCTGATCGACAGGGGACTGCTCGATCCCGTTCGGGGCGAAACAATCGGCCTCGTCGTGGAGACTGGCTGCCACTATTTCGCGGAACTGGCCTTCCCGGACCTGATCGACTCGGGGATCGGCGTGGAACGCATCGGCAGGTCCTCGGTCGTCTACCGTATCGGCCTCTTTCGCGACGAGGATTCGACGGCGGCGGCGCAGGGCCGCTTCGTGCATGTCTATGTCGACCGCAAGGGCAGGCGTCCGAAACCGCTTGATCCGCATTGGCGAGAGACACTGGAGGGCGCGCTGATATGACGGGCAGCGATGGCGACGAACGGATCGCACGGCTGGAGGAGCATATCGCTCACCAGACGCGGACCATCGAAGAACTCTCCGCGGAGATGGAAAAACAATGGTCGGTCGTTGACCGGCTGGAAAGAAAACAGGAAAAACTGATCGAGCGGCTGCTTGCGCTGGAAGAGAGCACGGCGGAGGAAACGCCCGTTACAAGACCGCCGCATTACTGACGCTCCAGCCGACGAAAACGACCGATGACCGAATTCTCCCGTTTCACCCCGCTTGTCCAGTCGCTGCCGGCGACGGTCCCCTTTGTCGGGCCCGAAACACAGGAAAGGCAGGCCGGAAAGACGTTTCGCGCCCGCATCGGGGCAAATGAAAACGGCTTCGGCCCGGCGCCGTCCGTCAAGCGCGCCATCCGCGAGGGTGCGGACGACATCTGGAAATACTGCGATCCGGAAAACCACGATTTGCGCGAGGCGCTCGGCGCGCATCTCGGCATTCCGGTGGACCGCATCGCCATCGGTGAGGGCATTGACGGGCTGCTCGGCTACGTGGCGCGCCAGGTCGTCAGCCCGGGAACGCCGGTCGTCACATCGCTCGGCGCCTATCCGACGTTCAACTATCACGTTGCCGGTTTCGGCGGGCGGCTTGTCACGGTTCCGTACCGGGACGACCGGGAAGACCTCGACGCGCTCCTGGCGGCGGTGCGGCGGGAAAACGCGCCGCTGGTCTATCTTGCCAATCCGGACAATCCGATGGGCACCTGGCACGGGGCGCAGGATATCGCCGCCTTCGCGGATGCGCTGCCGCAAGACACGCTGCTGGTGCTCGACGAGGCCTATGGCGAGATGGCGCCGACCGATGCGTTGCCGACAATCGAACGGCTCGCCGACAGGCCGAACATCCTGCGCCTGCGGACCTTCTCCAAGGGTTACGGGCTTGCCGGGCTGCGCTGCGGCTACGCCATCGGCAGTCAGGGAACGATCACGTCCTTCAAGAAGGTCTGCAACCATTTCGGCGTCAACAGGATGGCGCAAATGGCGGCGCTCGCCGCGGTGAAGGATCAGGACTATCTCCGCTCGGTCTGCGAGCGGATCGAGGCGGCCCGCCAGCGCCTTTACCGGATCGCACGCGCCAACGGCCTTGAACCGCTGGAATCGGCGGCCAATTTTGTCGCGATCGATTGCGGCCGGGACGGCACTCATACCACCAGGCTGCTGAACGCACTGATGGAGCGCGGGGTGTTTGTGCGCAAGCCCGGCATTGCACCGCTCGACCGCTGCATCCGCATCAGTGTCGGTCCCGACCACGATCTCGACATATTCGAGGAAGAGCTTGGCGCTGCGCTGGCGGCCGTTGCCTAGAGAAAATCTGGTTTAAATTGGATCATCTGACCGAAACAGAGGGACGCACCTATTGTCTGCCTGTCATCATGGCAGGCCTGCTTTTCGCCCTGCAGGGCTGCGCCGGCATCTCCTATGTCAACGCGTCCTTGAGCGGGCATCTTGAACTCGTCTCCTCCGCCCGGCCGGTCGACCGGCTCCTGGCCGATGAAACGGCACCTGAACAACTCAGGGAGCAATTGGCGCTTGCAAGCGAAATCCGGCAGTTCGCGGTCGATGAGCTGGGCCTGCCGGACAACAGGAGCTATCGCAGCTATGTGGATACCGAGCGGGAGTTCGTGACCTGG
Source organism: Hoeflea sp. (assembly GCF_984452065.1). NCBI lineage: Bacteria > Pseudomonadati > Pseudomonadota > Alphaproteobacteria > Hyphomicrobiales > Rhizobiaceae > Hoeflea > Hoeflea sp. The sequence continues at coordinate 24,752 of NZ_CFHWAF010000024.1, forward strand.
GCGGTGTTTGCCGCGCCTGAGTTTTCCCTCCAGGTCAAGACCTGGTGTTTTCCGGTCACCGGATGCGTGCCTTATCGCGGCTATTTCTCGAACGAGGCGGCCGTCGCATTCGCGCGCGGCCTCAATGCGGAGGGCTTCGACGTCTATATCGGCGGCGTGCCGGCCTATTCGACGCTGGGCTGGTTCAACGACCCGCTGCTCAACACGATGTTCCTTCGGGGCGAGCCCTATCTCGCCGGCGTCGTCTTTCATGAACTGTCGCATCAACGCATCTACGCGGCGGGCGATGCGGAATTCAACGAGGCCTTCGCCGTCTCCGTCGAACAGACCGGGACGGAAGCATGGCTCAGCCATCGCGGCGAGACCGACGCCCTGCGGCGCTACCGCATATCGCTTGCCCGCGAAAAGGATTTCCTGGCGCTGATTGCCGAAACCAGGGCCGATCTCCTGCGCGTCTATGCCGGCCCGGGAAGCGACGCGGAAAAGCGGGCCGGCAAGAAAGCGGCCATCGCAACGCTGCGCACGCGCTACCGCCGGCTCAAGGCGCGCAAGTGGAACGGCTATGACGGTTACGATGGCTGGATCAATTCACCCATCAACAATGCCAAGCTGGCGACGGTCTCGGTCTATAACGACCTGGTGCCGCAATTCCTGCATCTGTTGAAACTCTGTTCCGGCGACTATCCGCGTTATTATCGCTCGGTCCAGCGCATCGCGAGGCTCGGCAAGGCGGAACGGCGGGACGCGTTGCGCGATCAGGACAGGTGTCTCTAGCTCGACGCACCGGAACGACCAAGTTCCTGTACAATGCACTGAATGGAAAGCTGGTGTTCCAACGCCAGTTCCAACACAAGATCGATGCGAAATGGCCGCCGCCCTCGCTCCTGCGGGGCCGTGCCATATTGGCGGAATGACCCCGCTCGTTCAGACCTGCGGGCCTTCCGCGACCTCCAGGGCCTCTTCCCAGGAATGGCCGGCGGCCATGATGCAGGTGACGCCTGTCGTGGTGGTCATCAGGATCGTCCAGGTTCCCTTTTTCGAGGTATAGACCTCAAACATCGCTTTGCCGGACGATGAAAGCCCCAGTGCCCGGGGGACTTCCTTGTATTTATCGCTCAATGTCTTGAGCAGGGATGTACGGTCGCCGCATGCCATTCCCGCTGCCTGGACCTGAGTCGACGAACCGAGAAGCGCTACAGCGAAAGTACAACTCAGTATTTTTGTTGCTGTATTAATTTTAATTCTGTGCATGATCTTACCTTTCTCAGCAAAGTAGCTGTCTGACGAGAGATTTATTCATGCACATGCGTCAGAAGCACTTGGGTAATGAACCAATAGATATGTGGCTCATGTGACAACTCCGGAACCAGATTGAGAATCAGTGTGCGCCTGATTGGTTAACAGAAGCTTAACTGTGTCTTCACGATGGTATTCAGGGTCAGCCGGTCATCCCCGCGACGCGTGGCAGACCGCCTGAAGCTTGTTGCCGTCAGGATCGCGCACATAGGCGCCGTAATAGTTGGGGTGATAATGCGGGCGAAGACCGGGCGCGCCCTCATCGCTGCCGCCATTGGCAAGCGCCGCGGCATGGAGGGCGTCGACGGCCGCCCTGCTGGCGGCGAGAAAGGCGACATGCGTGCCGTTGCCGCAGGTGGCCGGCGCTCCGTCAAAGGCCGGACCGATGAAGATCTTCGGCCCCGTCGGCTCACCCCAGGCCATGCCTTCCTCGTGCTCGAGAAACACCGGCAGTTCCAGCGTCGCGGCAATGGCCTGCCAGAAGGGCCTGGCCCTTTCCCAGTCGTTCGTTCCAAGGGTGACGTGGCTGAACATTATCCCTGTACTCCCGTGTTAATGTCGGGAACGCTATCTTATCTCCGATCCGATGTCTGCCGGCATTGCGGACGCGAACCTCATCTCGCTCCAGTTCAGGGCCGGTCATCAACAGCAAGGAGGCGCCAGTTGCCGACGGACAAACAGACCCTGACGCATCAACTCAACCACCTCGGCCTCAATGACTGCTGCCTCCTGATGGTGCATGCGAGCATGCGGGCGGTCGGACCGGTCGAGGGCGGTGCAACGGGGTTGATCGACGCGATCCTGGCAGCGATGGGGCCGGGCGGCACGCTGGTGCAGCCGCTCGGCGCGGATGACGGCGCGCCGTTCGACAAGGATGTCACTCCAACCGAAGGCGATCTCGGCGTGTTTGCGGAAATCTTCAGGACGCGGGCCGGCACGAAGGTGAACGACCATGCGGCGGCGCGCTTCGGCGCCGTCGGGCCGCTGGCGGACGAAATCCTGGAGCCGATGCCGCTGCATCACTATTACGACGAGGGATCGCCGCTTTCACGCTTTGTGCGAGCGGGTGGCCGGGTGCTGCGGCTTGGCGCCGATATCGATACGGTGACCGCAACGCATTACGCCGAATATCTGGCCGATGTCCCGGACAAGCGGCATGTCAGCCGCCGCTACGAGCGGGCCGATACGGGCGAACAGCGGATCGACAGCCTCGACGATGTGGACGGGATCGCGGTCTGGGGCGGCGGCGATTACTTCCCGCATATCCTCATCGATTTTCTCAAAACCGGGGCCGTGCGAACCGGTCCGGTCGGCGGCTGCCGGGCCGAACTCTTTCGCGCCGGCGATTTCGTGCCCTTCGCGGTGCGGTGGAGGGACACCAATCTCGGCGGCATGCCGGGCAAGCGAGTGGTGATTAGATTGGAACATTTGATGGCGGAGAACAAAAGTGAATGGGCCGGGCATGGCACGACATTTCTGCCTTGATATCGGCGGCACCTACATCAAGCTGGCGAGCGGAGACGACACCGGGCTGGGCAAGGCCGACATGGTGGCAACGCCGACGGGGCGGACAGCCTTCATGGAAAGAACCGTCGACCTCGTTGTCTCCGCCGGCATTGCCCCGCAGGACCGGCTCGGCGTTTCCATCGCCGGAAGCATCGATTCAGGCTCGGGGTCCGTGGACGCCGCGCAATTGCCGCAGCTTGCGGGGACGGATTTTGCATCTGAACTGGCAAGGCAGGTCGGCAAGCGTATCGGCGCGGCCTTGCAGCATCGCGTCAGCGTCGAAAACGACGCCAATTGTTTTGCGCTTGCCGAGGCCCATTTCGGCGCCGGCCGCGGTTTCGACAATGTCTTTGCGATTATCCTCGGCACCGGCGTCGGCGGTGGGCAGGTCTGTCGCGGGGACCTGGTACGGGGTTTCGGCGGCACGCAAGGCGAATGGGGACACGGGCCGTTCGTGCAGAAGCAGGACCCCTTGAGCGACGGATATATTCCGCAATTTACCTGCGGATGCGGCCTGACCGGCTGCATCGACACGGTCGGCGGAGCCCGGGGACTGGAATCCATCCATGCCGCCGCCGGCAACGCACGCATCGACAGCAAGGCAATCGTTGCCGGCTGGCTGGACGGCGAAAAATCCTGCGGCGCGACCATATCCTCCTATGTCGGGGTGCTGTCGGATGCCCTCGCCATCGCCGCAAACATCACCGGAGCCGAGATCATTCCGGTCGGCGGCGGTTTGTCGAATGCCGAGGAATTGCTGACCGCCATCGACGGAGAAGTACAACGTAAGGTGTTGAAACAGCGACCGGGACGTCTGGTGGTCAAGGGCCAGACAGGTCACAATGGCGGCTTGTGGGGCATGCATGCGCAATTGATGAGAGAGGGACAAGCGGGTGAGGAAAGTCGGCATTGAGATATGCGTGGACAGCCTTGCTTCCCTGAAAACCGCGGAGGCGGGGGATATTGACCGCATCGAACTGTGCGCGGCGCTTGACGTCGGCGGGATCACGCCAAGCACCGGTTTCATGCTCGCAGCTGCCGGGGTCCGGACCCCGACCTATGCGATGATCAGGCCGCGTGCGGGCGACTTTGCCTTCACGGACAAAGAGGTCGATCTGATGATCGAGGATATCCGCGCCTGCCGGGAGATCGGTCTTGCCGGTGTCGTTGTCGGCGCCGCGGTCGACGGCTGGCTGGATGAAGCCGCGCTTGGAGCGCTTGTCCATTCCGCCGACGGGCTTGGCGTCACGCTCAACCGCGCCTTCGATCTCGTCGACGATCCGCTGCTTGCCATCGACATTGCCATCGATCTCGGCATCGAGCGCATCCTGACATCCGGCGGCGCCCGGACAGCGCTGGAGGGCGCCGAGGCCATACATCGCTATGTCGAGCATGCGGACGGACGCCTCTCGATCATGGCCGGCGGCGGTATCGATGCGGACAATGCCGCGCAGATTGTCGGGCAAACGGGTGTCAGGGAAATCCACGGCTCGTTCAGCGCGGTCGGCGGGGCCTTGCCGGAAAAAGTCACCACGCTGGGCTTTGCGCTTGCCGGCACCGCAAAGGCGGCAAATCAAACAAATATCCAAGCCGTGCGGCAGGCCGTCGACAATTTGTCCTTTGGCCCGCGCTGAACGAGGCGACCCTGGAGCGAGATGAGATTATTTCAGTTTAGATCATAGCAGACTTCGTTGCGACAGGGTTTGTCAATGATCTCTTCTTCCGGGAACTGATTGTCGAACAGTTCGTCGCCGAACAGATCGTTGAGGGGCGGGAAATCGCCGCCGGGAAGGTTGAACGCGCCCTGTCCCGAAAGGCCCTCTGCGGATTCGGTATCGCCCCGGAAGGCCGGGCCGTTGGGCAGGCTGCGCAGGTAGAAATCAAAATATTCCAGGATCGCATCCGTTATCTTGATCGGACCGACGGGCGGCTGTCCGGGTCCGGGAACAAAGACGGCATGGTTGGGCGAGGAAATCGTCTTCGAGCCGGCGCCGTTTCCGACCCTGATAATACCGTTGTTGGAGAGCGCGTTGGTGTTGCGTCCGGGACCGCGCAGGACCACCAGAAGCGCTCTGCCGGAATCGACGCTGTCGGTCGAAAATCCCAGCAGTTCGGCAAGCTTGATCGCATCTTCGCCGACCACGCCTTCAAACATCGTCCCGCGAATGCCGATCGTCGCCGACGGCGTTTCGATATTGGCCTTTGTCGGATTGGCCTTGCCGATCCGGCCGCTCATGAAGCGGAAAGCGCCCTTTAGGACCTTTCCGCTCATCTCGCCGGCCTTGCGATCGGGATCGTAGACAAAGCGGTCGATGACCATCTCGCAATTTTCACCGACGGTGAAAACCGATTCGTCGAGCAGCAGGATCTGCAGCGCGCTTTGCTGCTTGGTCAGAACCTCGTCCTGCAGCAGGATGCTTTCATCGACCCTTGCGCGGCGCTGATCGGTGGCCGCGCCGCTCCGGACGAAGACATTGCCCCTGACGGCGGCGCTGACGCCGATCCTGGCTTCGGCATTGGCTTCCGCCACCCAAAGCAGCGGTCCGGCCATCACGGCGGCAAGGCTTATGGTCAGAAATGTGCGGGCATTCATGGAATTGCTCCGTCTCCGTTTGTTCGCCGCGGTCATATCAGGCGGCGCGGGCCCGCTCTATTTCGCGAACCGTTTGATCAGCATAATGTCGGCGGAAACGCTGTCGGCGTCAAAATTCGGAATATTGGAGTTCTGGTCCAGATAGTTGACACCGACCTGCAGATTGACATTGGACGTCACGTCCGAGCCGGTAATGCGCGCTTTCTCAAGCAGCAGATCCAGCGGCACGCCATAGGCCAGACGCGTCTTGAACAGCTTGTCCTCGCGGGTCACGGTCGCCGAGTAGTTGGGATCGGGCTGCTCGTAATCCTGCCAGCGATAGGAGGCCACTGCCAGAATGTACTGGCCCCGCCCGAAGAGCAAAAGACCACTCGCCGCGAGCTCCAGCGCGTCATAGCTGTAACTGTCGTTGCGGGCGTCCTTGAACGAGCCGCTTACCCGTGCCGTGATCCTGCTCTTCTCGGTCGGGCGCACGGTCACGCCGCCCGTTGCCTCGGCCAGCCATCCGTTGCGCGCGCTGCCGACCGAATCGGTCGACACAACCTGGTAGTTCTGGAAGATGCCCTTACCGCCGGCGAAAACCGTCAATTGCGGATTGACGGCATATTTCGCCAGGGCGCCGCCGCCATAATCGTTGCGGTAATTCTGTCCGTCGAGCCACAGCGTGTCGAACGTGCCATAGGGTGTGATCTGCAGGTCCTCAAAGAAGAATGCCGCGCCGGCCTTCACCCCGCCGGTAATGTAATCGGCCTCATCGACCTTGAACTGCTCATTGAGGTTGGTGGCGGTCTGAACGAAGAGGAAATTGCCGCCGCCGCCGGGGATGTCGTGCTCGATCCGTGCCGTCGCGCCGGCCAGAAACGCGCCGTCGACCCGCTGATCGGTGTCGAGCGGATTGCCGTTCAGATCATTGTCGGCGTTGGTCGTCAGGTCCGGATTGCTGTCGACCCGAAAACCCGTGGCGACACGCCCGGACAGGCGCGTGGACCTGGACCGGGCGGTCGCAAGCGCGAGATATCTGTTCACCTCCCGGCTTTGCGAGGGGCTGAGCGGCCGCTCCGAAAGGATCGTCAGTTCCCGTTTCGCCCCCGCCATATCATCCAGCCGGTAGAGCACCAGCGCGTAAAACAGGCGCGCCGTATCCCAATTGGGCTGAAGCAGCAGCAGCCGCTCCAGGGCCGCTGACGCCTGCTCGAGATCGCCCTTTATCACCTGCTGTTGCGCATAGAGATAGTTGAGCTCGAGATCGTCAGGATTGGCGAGAATCTGGTCATAGGTCACGTCGTCCGCCGCCGCTGTCATGCCGGCCGCGATCAACAAAACCGTAGACAAAACAAAATTCTTCAATAGTTTCAGCATGCCCCCACTCAACATGCGCCTGGCGAGTAAATATAGTAGGACAATTTCAGCGCATTTGTAAATGAATTGCTTGTTTCACTCGTTTAAATTCTGTTGCGGCAAATATAAATAAGAGGCAAAACTTGTATTTCTGGAAAAGCCGCTCCCCAAAACTGATGACCTCCTATGCCGGGTTGATGTCGCTTATCCTGCTGTTTGCGGCGGCTTCCCTCGGCGCTCCGCTGTTCGACCGCCTCTCTTCACTTGTATTTGACGAATATCAGCGGATCAACCCTCGCGAGCCGGCCGGCGCACCGCTGCTGATCATCGATATCGACGAAAAGTCGCTGGACGCGTTCGGCCAGTGGCCGTGGCCGCGGTCGCAGATCGCGCTGCTGGTCGACCGGCTGGGCGATCTCGGGGCCGCTGTGATCGCATTCGATATCGCCTTTGCGGAGGCGGACAGGACATCGCTCGGGCCAACGCTTGACGAGTTGCGCGCCGCGGGCGCGGAGATCGCCTTTCCGGGCGGTGCGCCCGAACTCGACAATGACGCGGTCTTCGCACGCACACTGGCGGCAAACCCGACGGTAACAGGTCTTGCGCTCACCAATGAGATCGAATCGGAACTGCCGGCGCCGAAGGCCGGGTTTGCGTTCGCGGGCCGCGATCCGACGGAAATCCTTCCGCCCTATCGGGGCGGCCTCTATAATCTGGCCCTATTCGATGACGCGGCGATCGGTCTCGGTTTCTTCAGTTTTCCGCCCGCTGTGGACGGGATCGTACGAAAAATCCCGCTCGTCGCCGCCGCCCATGGCAAGCTTTATCCGTCTTTGGGCATGGAGGCGCTGCGCGTCGCGCAGCAGGCGTCGAATTTCGTTGTGGTGAGCACCGGGGCAAGCGGCGAGGCGGAAGCCGGTGCGCCGGCCATTGTGAGCATGCGCGCCGGTGCGTTCGAGGCGCCGACGGACGGCGCCGGGCAGCTTTGGCTCTATTATTCCGGCCGTGTGTCCGACAATACGATGTCGGCAAGCGACATCCTCACCGATGCCGCCGACCTGCAGGCGCTGGAGGCACGCGTTGCCGGGCATATCGTCCTGATCGGCACCAGCGCGGTGGGACTGCGCGACCTTGTGGTCACACCCCTCGGCTCGGGCGTACCGGGCGTTGCCGTTCATGCCGAACTGATCGATCAGGTGCTGTCGGGGACGTTTCTGAGCCGGCCGGACTACATGCCCGGCCTTGAGTATTTTCTCGCCATCCTCGTCGCCGCGCTGCTGATATTCACCATCCGTCCGGGCCGGCCCTTTATGGGCGCATCGGTGGCAACACTCCTGTTCCTCTCCATCATCGCACTGTCCTGGTATCTGTTTTCCGGGCAGCACGTGCTGCTTGACCCGCTGCTGCCGTCGCTGGCGACCGTCCTTGTCTTTGTCGCCGTTACGATCGCTCAGTATCTGACCAGCGAGCGGGAGAAACGTTTCATCCGCAGCGCGTTCGGCCGCTACCTGTCGCCGGCCATGGTGAACCGGCTTTCGGTGGATCCGAAAACTCTCAAACTGGGCGGAGAACTGAAGGCTCTGACCCTGCTCTTCTGCGATATCAGAGGCTTCACCTCGCTGTCGGAAAATCTCGATCCGGAGGGCCTTACCCGCCTGCTCAACGACTTCCTGACACCGATGACCGATGAGCTCCTGCGGTCCGGCGCCACGATCGACAAATATATGGGCGATGCCATCATGGCATTCTGGAACGCGCCGCTCGAAGTGCCGGACCATCGCAGCGCGGCGCGCCGCGCGGCGCTGGCAATGGTGCGCCGGCTCGGTGAATTGAACAAGGAAACCGGTACGGCGATCCGGATCGGCATCGGGCTCAACACCGGGCCCTGCTGCGTCGGCAATCTCGGCTCGTCGCAACGCTTCAACTATTCGGCGATCGGAGACGCGGTCAACGTCGCGGCGCGGATAGAGAGCATTACAAAGAGCTATGGGCTTTCCGTGCTCCTGGCCGAATCGGTGCTTGATGAAAACAGCGCCGAGGAGAACGGACATGTCCTGCTGGAGATCGACAGCGTCCAGGTCGTCGGACGCGGCGAACCGCTGGTTCTCTATACGGTTTTCGAGGAGGCCGAGCTTGAAGGCATGAGCCGGCTCGAACTGGAGCGGGCGCAGAGCGCGTTTCTTTCGAGCTACCGCTCAGGCGATTTCGAATCGGCCTTCGTGCAGGCCAGGTCGCTTGAGGAATCGGCGCCCCCGGTCCTGCGCAGACTCTACGGGGTCTATGTGGCGCGGCTGTCCGAATTCGTCGCCGCACCGCCGCCCGACTGGACCGGCGTCTTCCGGTTCGACCAGAAATAGTGTCGCCGGGGTGAACAGTTGGAAAGCACGGGCGATCTGGAATGACCTACGGTTTAAACTCAACTAGCATCTGCCCCATCTATCACCGTCACGGTGTCGGCGATGTTAGCGACTGCTTCGTCGTGCGTTATGAGCAGAACGCAATAGCTTGGAACCAGTTCTTTGATAAGTTGCAGGATTTCTGCCTTTGTTGTCTGATCCAACGCCGAAGTCGCTTCATCGAAAATGAAAAGATCCGACCCGCGATAGATCGCCCGAGCGATAGCGAGCCTCTGCCTTTCTCCGCCAGAAAGCTTGAATCCGCGTTCTCCGATCTCTGTGTTAAAGCCTTCGGGAAGTCCCTGAATGAGTTTTGAAAGTTCAGCCTTTTTGACGGCCTTCCAAAGCAACTCTGTGTCTGGCTTATCAGTTAGTGCGATGTTGAAAGCAAGGCTTGCCTTGAACATCACCGCGTCCTGAGGAACAACGGAGGTCCTTCTCCTCAAATCAACGCCGTTAAGTTCGTTCAGGTTGATACCGTTGATCAAAACGCGTCCGCACGTCGGAACCAGCATCTTGATGATCATGCGAACTATAGTGGATTTTCCGCTGCCCGACTTTCCAACGAGGGCGGTACTCGTCCCCCGCCTTACCTCAAAGGAGACGTTTTTCGCAGCCCACCTTCCATCCCGATATTTGAAGCCGGCATCTTGAAGTTGGATCAGGTCTATGTCTCCTAACGGTTTCAGGTTCTCTTGCGCGTTTTCCGTTGTCTCTGCAAAAATTTCCAAATATCGCTTAACCGCCTCAATTGATTGCCGAGTTCCGCGGTAGGAGAAGCTGAAGTTCTCCATGGTACGGAACATCTGCAAAACACAGGTGTTTGTAAGGACAAGTGCTCCTATGGATATTCGGCCAACCGCAGCGTCGGCGACCGCAAGCCAAATGGCGAGACCAAATCCTGCAACCAATATTGCGACGAGCAGCACTCCGAAAAGACCGCGACTTGAATAAAAACGGACAAACGCTGAGTAGGCTGCGCCAAGCTTATTACGATAGTCGCTTGTGATAGTGTTTTCGACAGCCAGCGCTTTGATGCCTTCGGCATTCAGAATCGCATCGCCCGCAGCGCCCTGTGCGTCAATAGTCTTACCGAGAGCGACCTTCAGCCGCCGACTCACATATTCAGTCCCTACAACCAAAACGATCAGATAGATCAGGATGGATCCGAGCACAGTGACGGAGATTTCCAAATTTACAAACAGCAATAATACGATCGTTGTCAGAACCACGTCGAAAACAAGCGGCGACAGTTGAACGAACAGCATATTCGATATCGACTGTATGCCTGCCATGCCTTGGCCGACGATCGAATCCAGCCGCCCGATTGAGCGGTTGAGATGAAACTCCAACGGGAGAGACAACACATGCTGGAGGTAGACTTCGCGGATGCAGTTGAGAAATCTGTTTTCTGCCGGCTGATATATCAACCATCGCTGTTCTGATAGAAATTTGGAAAGTCCGAAAACGATCAGGGTGACCGCTTCCGATGCAGAGGCGCTCCCGAGTTCAAATTTGTCGATACCCCGAGCGAACAATATAGGGGAAACCGACAAAAGAGCACTGGCCAAAAAGGACAGCAACACGCTTGTGCCTAGCAATGTTGCAATTGTCCGGAATTCCTTTTGGCGGGCAATTGCCTTTACCAAATCGATTGCAGGTTGTTTCAGATCCGTAACGTGCTCCTTGGCGTCGTTAACCGACGGCTTCTGTTCGATGTTCATGGCATCCGTGTCCTTCAATGACATCAACGATGGGGTCGTATCGAAGAGCATTGACTTCCAAAGCCCGCGATAGGGCGCCGGCGTGATGACCGAGACAGTTTAGAAGTTCGGAGCTCTTCAACAAACGACTTATTTTCTCGGCTATCGTGGGAACGTCTTGCGGATCATCGACAAGCATCACGTTGATGCCATCTGATAGTTGGTCCCCAAAATAGACTTTACTGTAGATTTCCCTGCTCAACAGGAGAGGGCGCTTACAAGCCAGAACCTCACGGGGGGATTTGCGGTCCATGGAATTCGATAGGAAATCGATTCTCCAAAAAGGCCACAATGGAACAAGACCATATGAAGGAAGGAATCCGCCAGGGCGCAAGAGGTGGCAGAATGGTTACACGGCCCTTCAGAGCGGGTTTTTGATGCAGGCGGTGAAGCGTATGCTTGAACCGAGTTGGAGTTGCGCTCCAGATGCCGCGATAGGCAAAATCCACGCCCTTTTGCACCAAAAGATCCAAAGCATCGAGTAGATGATAAGTTCCCTTTACCTCGGCGATTTTGCCATATGTTCCAATAACCGGATCTTCGTTTGCCAAGCTTGCCCGGTTCCATTCGAGAAGAGCGCTTAGTGTTTCCGGATCCAATAGATACTGGGAAAACCACTCCTCGCTGCATGTAACCACAGTTTCCAGATCAAATTGTTCATGAGTGGCGTAAAAACTGTCGCAAAGGCGTCTGCCACGGCAACGGACGATAGCGTCTTCTCTTACACCGGCCGCATTCAAAATATCTTCGACCTGCTGGTTTCTTCCGGTGATAACCTGCGCCGCTTGGCAAAGAGCCCAATCGTAAAATGTATTGAGGCCGCCCAGATTCCGCATTCGGCCAATATCGCTCCCTGCATGACGCAAAATAACCGGGACATCGAGTAGTTGGCCGATAACCGAAGCAACCGCACCATAAGGTTCGAGATACCAGCCGACTATAGCGTCTGGCCGTTTCTGATCGACAACCTCCAAGCTTTCGCTCATCGGTTGGCTGAAGTAGGGCGGTGCCCATGGAATGTAGGATTGTTGCGGAACCTTTTGGACGTTCTTGAGGTTCAGACGACGATTGACATCCTGGAGCCTGTTTTCATCGCCTGGCAAAAACATCTGGCGAAAGCCAATCGGCATTGCATCCGCATTCGTCAAGACGTCAATGGAATGGCCGGCATTCGCAATATCTTGGCAGGCTAACCAAGTGGCGCGGGCCACTCCGCCTTGGATCGGCGGCAGTTTGCCCAACAACAGTACGTGCATGAAGCAACCTTCTACAACGTGACCCCGGGACCGAGATCCCGGGGTTCCAAGATGGATTATTCAGTGGATCGTGCAGCCAGTGCCGGTGCAGCCGTTGCACGCCGAACAGCCTTTGCATGCGGCATCCGCATGCAAAGGCTGTTCGGCCGTGGCCAGTAGTCCGTCGGGGCCGGTTCGCGATAGACTGTTTCGTAGTCGGCCAGGAACGCAAGGTAGTTGTCGAGCGTGTCCTCGGACATATTGCCATCGACTTCAGGAACGTGGTGTAGAAAATGTCCGGCGACCGCATCACAAAAGGCGGCGTATTCCCGCGTGAAAATCACGAAGGTGTGCCACAACTCGTCGATGGCGCCCGTCATTCCGTAATATTTCTGATGCTGAGATGCCGCAGACGCGAGCGAGAGGAAGCGGATCATTTCCCGCAAATGATCCTGGGCGATATCATCTGCAAATCCGTGTTCCTTCTGGTATCGCGCAACCACATGATCCAGATTGAATTCACTGGCAATTTGGGTGCGCTTTAGTACGTCCTCGGCGAAGTTCGGAATTGTCCCTGCAAATCCTTGTTCTTGTTCATTCTCCTGCGCGACCGCCCGGTTGCCGGAATAAGCGGTGCGCTTGTTGGTGACCGGTTCTGTGTCGTTCGTCTTTTCACCGGATGTCGGCTCATGCACGACATCAGTTGGTAATAAAATGCGGGCACGGCTCCACAAGATTGAAGTGCACCTTGATCTCGTTACGAATCGGTATTCAGGCATCGAGATTAAACCGCCGCAAATCGGCTTCGACGAGTTTCCCTCGATCCATCGAGATGCGTCCCTAGAGACCTTTGATGCGATCTGTTCCACAAGTATCGCAAGCGATGCAGCTTTGTATCCACGCTTTTGGGTGGCGACGACGATGGGGCGGATCGTGGGCCGGCGGTCAATCCGAAGCTTGGCATCCTGTGCGCGAACATGCGCTCATAAAATGGCTAGGAAACGAGCCGTAGCTCCCAAAAGGCTCGCACGGCGGATTGCGGCCTACCGTCGCCTCGCATTCTATCGACTAATACCAGCTAGTTGCATCCCAGATTCCTTGGGGTGCCTGTTCTTTCTGTCTGACCTCGGATGCCAGGCCAATCTCGTCATCGGTGTAAAGGACGATCCGTTCGAAGCGCACGCTTGGCTCGAAATCAATGGGGAGATGGTCAATGACACAATCCGTTCAACCTCCAAGTTCAAGCCAATCCTGCAAACCGCAACATGCGGTGACCTTCTTTCCATTTGACATAAACCACCTTTGGTCGGCGTCACGGCAGATCGATTTCAACAACTGTTCCATTTTGCAGATTGGCACTTTCGTTCGTTTCGCGCCGGAGTCCATTCGACACTTTGCGCTCAACATTCGCCACAAACGGGATGCACGACCAGAGATGCGAGCATTAACAGAAACGGTGTCTGGAGATGGCGCACTCATCGTGTCCACACCACTACATGTCTCAATAATCGTGCCTCCTTTCTCCGAGCTTGCGATTTTTACGTTCCAGAACGACCGAAACACCGTCCTTTTTGACAGCATTGAAGGCTTTTTGTCCTTTTCAGCGCAAAACAAGCTTCCGCTTGAAATTGACGCCGTTCGCATCGCACAGTATCTCGTCAGCGACCAAATCCACAATCGCAGGACGGCATTCCGCGATCTGAAAGAAGTCGAGCATGGATGCTCGATCACGGCCTTTCGCAATGATCCTGATCCGGCTCTTTTGAGATTCGATCATATGCCCGACATCGTCGCGCACCCGATCGACCCGTCAATCCAAAACAAAGATGCCATGGATGCGGTGCGCGGTTTGTTGAGGGAGGCGATCGAATGCAAAGCCAACACGGCAAACGCCGGAATCAGCCTCTCCGGCGGTTTCGACTCTTCCTTGGTCGCCGCCAGCTATGTGTCAGCGCATCCTAAAGCAACACTGTCGCTCTATCATCTTTACTCGTCTTCCAATGACGAACTCGTCGAAATAGCCTATGCCAACGCTGTGCGCGAACGCTTCGCACATAAGATCAAATGGCTCGATCTCGATCACGTGTCAGACCTGACACTGGAGCTGCCGAGATTGGCGATCGACTTCCGACCACCGTTTCTGTCGGGCTGGTACGAACGAAACCTGATGATTTATGAAGCCGCCAAGGCTGACAATATCGATATCTTGCTGAGCGGAGATGGTGGCGACGAACTCATGCTGCCAATAGACAATTATCCTCTCTCTCCAGAACTGATTGGCGAGGGCTTTCCTGTAATGCGCGCCATTACGGTCGAAGCAATTCTGAAGGAAGAATCAGCCTGGAAGGTCGTGTATGACTGGCTCAGCGGTCTATCAGCAAAATATATGAACAACTGGTTCAACAGCACGCGGGCAACCGGCTCCATGGTTCAATTTGTTTTACCCGTCCATGATGATGAGATCGATATTCTTGAAAACCTCCATTTGTATGGTGATATGTCCTTGTCGCAATTGTTTCAATATGTTGCCTTACGAGACGCTCGCTATAGTACAATAGCTGCTTCCGTCGGTGTTTGCGAGCGACGGCCCTTTTTGTACTGGCCCCTTGTGCGATATTGCTTATCCTGCCCGCGATCGGTAATGATATATGGCGGTCAAGAGCGTGGTTTGTTCCGTCACGCCTTCACCGACATCTTGCCGCGCTCAATCACAAATCGCATGTTGAAAGCTGGCGACTCTGATGTGTCATCCTTCTTCGATTTTGAGATCTTAATGAAGCGCATATGTGCCTCCCCTCGCTTGGACCCGTATCTCGATAAAGAACGGATGCTGACAATCGACATTGATCGCATGGACTTTGATCAAGCCGTCTTCCTGATGCGATGTGCAACAGTTGACGCCTATCTCGATTTGATCAGTGCAAGAGCGGAACATGTTTAGGGTCGATCCAGTCGATCGCGACTCCATTGCTACCATCTTCCAAGCCGCTTCCCCACGTCATGTAGCATCGGCGGCACTGATCGTGCTGTTGGGCACAATCGTCAATGTCGGTGCGCCAGTGGTTTTCGGTTGGCTGATCGATGGCCTTGAGTCTGGCAACCTGATCTTTCCAGCCGTCCTGTTTGCACTCTACGCCCTTGCCTTCGCTCTCAGCCGGTTTCTTGCCGATGTCAGCCTTAAAGTCGTGGAACTCATTGAACTGGACGTCATCTTCCATGCCGGCACGCGGCTCTTTGATGCGCTGCTGCGAAAAAAGGCGTCACTAACACACCACTACCAGTCCGGTTTCATGGTCGAATCGGTCAAGAACATGCAGGATTCCTACGGAATCTATGTGTTCCTGGTCTTCATGACGCTCGTGCCGCCACTGATCGAAGCCGTGGTTTCAGCGTTCGTTGTTGCGACGGTGATCGATTGGCAGACCGGACTGCTTGTCCTCTCCTATGCCGGCGTCATTGTCGTGCTGACATACATGTCGAACCATCACGTTAAGGACAAACAGGAGAAGGCAATCGAAAGCCTGGCAGAAAGCGCTGAAGTCTTGGGTGATGTCGTTGGATCATTCCAAGTTGTCAAAGCTGCACAGGCCGGTCCTTGGTACTCCAAACTCTATCGGGCACGGCGCCAGACAGCACGGCAAGCATTCCGTGAGTTTCACCGAATCCGTTTGAGGTTCGCTTTTGGACGTACGGTCGCCTTGGCGGTGCAACTCGTGATCATGTTCTTTTTCTCCATCCGCCTCTACCAAAGCGGCGAGATCACGGTCGGCGAAATTGTTATTTTCAACGGTCTCATCTTACAGCTGAACCGGCCTGCTGAACTAATTGCTGGATCAATTGAGGACTTGCTGACCGCGCGACAGCTGCAAGCAGGTTACAAAACCATTCTGGATTATCCTGAACTCCAAGCCCTTGTCACCAACGACGAAGAACAGATCGCCCTGCAGCAGGCACGGAGCGACGAAAGCGTTGTCTGGCTCGACAAAGTGTCGTTTGCGTATGACCCTGAGAAGCCGGTGTTTGTGAACCTGTCAGCATCGTTTGATCTTGGGCGCATCAACTTCATTGTCGGTCCAAGCGGCAGCGGCAAGACAACGATTTTGCGACTGCTGCTGCGTTTTCAAGAAGACTATGAAGGCATGATCCGGCTCGCCGGCCGTGACATCCGAACCTATGACGAATCCGAGCTTTACTCGTTGATCGGCTATGTTCCACAAAGCCCCGACATAGTGGCCGGCACTTTAGCAGACAACGTTACTCTCGGTCGCGACGTATGTGACAAGGATATCCTCGATGCACTTGAAAAAGTGGGTTTGGCCGCAACGCTAACCCGATTGGATGAGGGAATACACACACCGGTCGGCCGTCGCGGTGTAGTCTTGTCCGGCGGCGAAATGCAACGGGTTGCCATTGCACGCGCTATTCTACAAAAGCCGCTCGTCCTACTTCTTGATGAACCCAGCTCCGCCCTCGATCAAGACACGGAGCGTAACATCTTTCAAAGCTTGCGAGAGCTGGGCAACGACCTAGCAATCATTGCAGTCACCCATAGAACCTGGATGGTCAGCGATGATGATCTGGTCGTAGATGTATCGCGATTTCTGCCAGTGAAGCAGCTGAACTGAGCTTTATCGCTCATCCAACTGAGTTCGATCTCATCCTGGCGAATGAAGAGACGATGGCGCTCGTCGAACCCCTGCTTGAGCACATTGACTATTTTGTGCCCTCGATCGAGGAAGCAAGCGCCATGGCGGGACAAAGCGAGCCGGGCGCGGTCGCCGCATGGTTCCGGGAAAAGGGCGTCGGGAACGTCGTGCTCACGCTGGAAGGCGACGGCGTTTTTGTGCTGCCGAGAGAGGGGGACGCATTTCAACTGCCGGCGCACCGGATCGACGTCGTCGACACAACGGGATGCGGCGACAGCTTCACCGCCGGGATCATTACCGGTGTCTCCAGGGGCTGGTCCCTTCACGACAGCGCCCGGTTTGCAAACACGGTTGCCGCACATGTCGCATGCGGACTTGGAAGCCAGGGTATTCTGAAGGATTTCGACGCCACAGTGAAAGCCATGAACGACTGGCCGTTAAAGGAGCTGAAGCCATGATCACCGGAGCGTCGCGGGGCATCGGGGCCGCGCTGGCACAGGGTCTGGCGGACGCAGGCGCGAATATCGTCATT
>NZ_CFHWAF010000025.1:0-17599 GCF_984452065.1 Hoeflea sp.
CCAGCGCCTCTTTTTTCAATTTGATGTGCGTATCCATGCGTTTTCCAGCCGGTTGAGATGATTTTTCGGGACGCATAACAACGCCCTTTGACCGCGATAAGACACGTCCGCACGGCAGCGCCGAGGGCACCGGCGGCGGATCGGGCGACGATGCCGTTATAGGCCGACGTAGAGCAAGTCTGAACCAAATTGGAACATTTGATGGTGGAAAATCGGTTCATTCGGCAAGGCGCGTCGCACAGATGAATGCCGGGTTAACGGCGGGTTCAAAATTGGTTCAGCGCGGGTTTGCCATGGTAATCTCGTCATCAACACTTCAACCCGACGGGGGCACGTTATGAAAACCGCATTGATCGCAGCAGCCGCATTGGCAACCATCGCCGGCAGCGCCCAGGCGCTCGATATCCAGCAGGGCGGCCAACTGACGCTGAAAGTCACGAAGCTGCAGATGGGCATCAAATCTCCGGCCACAAATACCTGCCCGGCCGACGCGAAGCTCACCGCCTGGGTGTTCACCAACAAGGCCGGTTCCGTGCCGATCTATATCGCGCGCGACGGCGGCGGCGTCGCCGGTCCCTACATGGTGGAAACCAAGGCCACCGGCAACGGCGCCTTCATGGGCACCTATTCGCGCACGCTGTCGATCCATCAGCCGATCGATACGCAGTACCGGGCATCCGCGCCGAATTTCAGTCAGCTCAGCAACTGGGTTCCGCTCAAGGCAAGCTGCAAGATCGGCCTCGGCGGCAACGAAATCCTGCAGAACTGAGATCCGGTACAGTCCGACAAGAGGCCTCGCAGCGCGCGGGGCCTTTTGCTTACAGGGGCTCGCTGGAAAACCAGACATTCTCGAAAACGGCGATCGCCGTTGAATCGGGCTTCTGCTCACCGGTGCGGCGAAGCGAGCGCGCCGACCAGATGTCGTCGCGGCCCGGAAGCCGGACGCCATCGGCAACACCGCTTGCATCGCGGCAGGGAATGAAGCCGACGGGCATAAAGGGCTCGACGTGCAGGCGGCCGGCGCGGGCGCGGATCAGCAGCGCCACGCCGATGCCCTGCCAGGGACACCAGGGCAAAATCATGCGTCCGCCGTCCTTGAGCGCATCGAGCCAGGCAAGGGGCGGTTCGACCACGCCGGCATTCACATAGATCACATCCGAAGGCGACAGCGGTGACGACGCGGCATTGACCGCCCGCACGGAAACGTTCCCGTAAGCGGAGAGATTTTCCGCCGCCGCCGCCGCAAGATGCGGCTCGATTTCCACGGCGTCCACATGGCCGCCCGGGCCGACAAGCCGCGAGAGGATTGCCGAATAATAGCCCGTGCCGGCGCCGATATGCGTGACAAAATCGCCGGGCCGCGGACCGGCAAGCACAATCCAGCGGGCATGCAAAAAGGGCTCGCCATTGTTGATGCCGAGCGGGGCGTCCAGCGAAATGAGCACATTTTGACAAAGACTGCGGGGATCATCGACCAGCATGTGGCGCTGCTGCCGGACCGATACGACGCGCCAGGGCGGCGGGCCCAGAAAGGCCTCCCGCGGAACCGTGCGAACAGCGTCTTCGAAACGCGGATCCTCCGCCCCTCCCGCTGCCGCCATCTGGCGGGCGAAGGATTTGCGTGCCTGTTCCAGGCCGTCGTCTGGCATGATCCGATCCCTTATCGGCTGGATAACGAGCCTGCCGACCGCAAGGCCGGCGCGATGGCTTTATGCGTGGTCGCGGACCAGAAGATGGGCGTTCATGATGCCGGCAAAACGATCCGTCATGCGACCGAGATAGGCCGGATCGTACACAAAACGCTCATGCATCAAAAGCCCGCGGAAAAAGGTGCGGCACATGCTCCACAGCAGCGCGGCATCATCCTCGTCCGGGCCGGACCCGCTATAAAGTGCACTGACCGCCGCGGCGCTTTCCGCGTCCCAGGCCAGAAGATCCTCGCAAAGCACATCGTGCAATGCGCGATCGGTGCGGCAGGCAACGAGGATTTCAACGAAGGCCCTGCCCTCCGGCGTATTGACGATGTTGTTCCAAGACCCGATCAGCAATTCGTCGGCCGGAAGGGGGCGGGCTTCGCCTTCGTCCTTCAGCGCATATATCGGCCGCATCGCCGCGTGCAGCATCCGCATGCAGGTTTCCGCCACAAGCGCCTGTTTTGTCGGGAAATGGTGGGTCAGCGCGCCGCGCGAAACACCGGCCCGCTCCTGTATCCGGTTGATCGAGGTCTCGGCATATCCGCATTCGTCCAGACATGCGACGACAGCCGAACAGATGCGCCGTTTCATCGCTTCGGCCTTCATCTGTTTCTTGCTGATCCTCTCCGGCTTCACTTCAGCCGCGGTTTCGGACATGCGCCGCTTCCCTTTCAGGCTTTTGCGCGCTCTTATATCGTCTTGACAGGCGATGGAGCAAGATTTTAGAAACAGAATGTTCGGTCTGTTATGATGGCCGATGTGGAGGATCCATGGCGAAAGAGCCGCTGATCATCGGCGGAGCAAGCGGTTTCTGGGGAGAGGCACCGCATGCGACCGGACAGTTCATGACCCATCCGGAGCTTGAGTACCTCGTCTACGATTATCTTGCCGAAATCACCATGTCGATCCTGGCGCGGGCGCGCCTGAAGGAGCCCTCGCTCGGCTACGCGACCGACTTTGTCAGCGACGCGATGGCGCCCAACATCAAGGCAATCGCCGAGCGCAACATCAAAGTGCTTTCCAATGCCGGCGGAGTCAATCCGGCAGCCTGCGCCGCCCGGTTGCGCACGGCGATGGACGAGGCCGGTGTCGATCTCAAGATAGCGGTTGTCGAGGGCGATGATCTGCTGGCAGAGGCCGGAACATTCACTGAGCGCAGGGAAATGTTTACCCATGCGCCGTTTCCGGCGGCGGATTCGGTCGCCTCGATCAATGCCTATCTCGGCGCGCTTCCCGTTGTCGCCGCCCTTGAGGCTGGCGCCGATATCGTCATAACGGGCCGATGCGCCGACAGCGCTTTGGCGCTTGCCGCCTGCATGCATCATTTCGGCTGGTCCGGGGGCGACTACGATCTCCTGGCTGCCGGATCGCTCGCCGGCCATTTGCTCGAGTGCGGACCGCAGGCGACCGGCGGCAATTTCACCGACTGGGAGACATCCGGAAACCCGGCCGATATCGGCTACCCGATCGCCGAAATGAACGCAGACGGCACGTTCGACATCGTCAAGCCGCCGGGAACTTCGGGTGTTGTATCACCCGGCTCTGTCGGCGAGCAGATGCTTTACGAGATCGGCGATCCGCAAGCCTATATCCTGCCGGATGTGATCTGCGACGTCTCGCAGGTGACGCTGACGCAAAGCGCACCCGGCAGGGTCCGTGTGGCCGGCGCACGCGGCCGCCCCCCGACGGGCTTGCTGAAGGTATCGGCAACCCATATGGACGGCTACCGGGCGGGTCAGATCCTTCAGTTCAATGGCCGCAAGGCACGGGAAAAGGCCCTCGTCTTCGCCGATGCGGTACTGGAACGGGCGCGCGGGAAACTGAAGGCGCTGGGCGCGCCGGATTTTGCCGAAACTTCGGTCGAACTTTTCGGCGGCGCTCCGGAAAACAGCGAAAACGAGGAGATAACGTTAAAGGCTGCCGTGCGGCATGCGGACGCACGCGCCGTCGGCTTGTTCCTCAAGGAGATGACCGGTACGGCGCTGGCGACACCACCCGGACTGCACTTCTTTACCGGCGCCGGCCGTCCGCGCCCCTCGCCGGTGGTGCGGCTGTTCTCGTTCCTGATCGAGGCAGGCGACGTCCCGGTCAAAATTCAGCTGGACGGGCAGGATGTCAGCGGCGATGTGCCGATGCCCGACCTGCATGAGGACCGGCCGCCGGCGCGACCTGAGGTTCCCCAGCCCGGCGATGCGGCGGACCTAGTGACGCGCAGCCTGGAACAGCTCGCTTTCGCGCGCTCCGGCGACAAGGGCGACGATGCGAATATCGGCGTCATCGCCCGCCATCCCGGCTATCTGCCGTGGATCTGGCGCGCGCTCGATGAGGACACAATCATGGCTGCGTTCGCGCCGAACATTGAAGGCGGCGTCGAACGGTTCTTTCTGCCGGGAATTCATGCGATGAATATCCTCATGCACAATGCGCTGGGCGGCGGCGGCGTTGCGAGCCTGCGCAGTGACGCGCAGGCAAAGGCCTTTGCCCAGACCCTGCTGGCCCTGCCGGTGGATATTCCCGTGGCCCTGGCCGATCGCGTTGCCGAAGAGGAACACTGATGGCGTTTGTCAGCCGTATCGACACAGGATCGGACACCTTCAACAAAAACCGCGCCGATATGGCGGCGCTGGTCGAACAGCTCCGCGAGTTGGAGGCGCGGGCCGTCGCACTGTCGGAGCAGCGGCGCACGCGCTTTGAGGAGCGCGGCCAGATCACACCGCGCGAACGGCTTGCACGTCTGCTCGATCCGGGCATGCCGTTCCTTCAGCTTCATTCGCTTGCGGGCTATCTGGTCGACAGTCCGGATCCGGAAAAGAGCGTTCCGGGTTCTTCACTGATTGCCGGCGTCGGGTTCGTCGCGGGCGTGCGCTGCATGGTTTGGGTCGACGACAGCGGCATCAAGGCCGGCGCGATGGGCAAGATGAGTCTGCCGGCGGTCCTGTCCATCCAGGCGCTGGCCCGGCGGCACAAGCTGCCCCTGCTTCATCTGGTCGAAAGCGCCGGCGCCAATCTGATGGACTACAAGGTCGAGGGCTGGGCGCAGGGCGGCGCGCTGTTCCGCAATCTGGCGCTGCTGAGCGCCGACGGCATTCCGACCGTAACCGTTCTGCATGGTCCGTCGACCGCCGGCGGCGCCTATATGCCGGGGCTCTCCGACTATGTGATCGGAGTGAAGAACAACGGCATGGCGGCCCTTGCCGGCGCGGCGCTCGTGCACGCGGCAACGGGTGAAAAGGCGGACGACCGGGAACTCGGCGGTTCCGAAATGCATGCCGGCATATCCGGACTGGTCGAATATCTCGCCGACGACGACGCACACGGCATCGCGATCGCCCGCAATGTGGTGCGGCACCTGGACTGGAACAAGCGGCTTTCGCCAATGGATGAGCGCCGGTTCGAAGAGCCCCATTACGATGCCGATGAACTCGCCGGCATCGTTCCGGCCGATTACCGGATACCCTATGACGTAAGGGAGGTCGTGGCGCGAATTGTCGACGGCTCGCGGTTCGAGGATTTTAAGACGCGATACGGCGTCTCCACCGTGTGCCTGCAGGCCTCCATCCACGGCATCGCCTGCGGCATTATCGGCAATAACGGTCCGATCGACCCGGACGGCGCGACCAAGGCAGCGCAGTTCATACAGCTTTGCGACCAGGCCGATACGCCGATCATTTTCCTCAACAATACGACCGGATACATGGTCGGCACCGAATATGAGCAGGCGGGCATGATCAAGCACGGATCAAAGATGATCCAGGCGGTGTCCAACACGCGCGTGCCGCGCATCACCCTTTATATCGGCGCCAGTTTCGGCGCCGGCAATTACGGCATGAGCGGCGTCGCCTTCAAACCGGATTTCCTCTTTGCATGGCCCAACGCGACCACCGGTGTGATGGGCGGCGAGCAGGCAGCCGGCACGATGACGATGGTGGCGCGCATGTCGGCCAAGAGAAAGGGCGAGGAGGTGGACGAGGATGCGCTTTCAGGCCAGCACAAGACGATCGCTGCGCATTTCGACCGCCAGTCGGATGCGTTCTATACGTCGGGGCGCTGTCTCGATCATGGCGTGATCGATCCGCGTGACACCCGCACGATACTCGCATTCTGCCTCGAGACATGCCTGGAGGCGCGCAACAGGACGCTGCAGCCGAACGCCTTCGGCGTGGCGCGGATGTAGGAGCCGGCAATGACCAAGCTGCCCGAAACGACGGCGCTCGATCTCGACCTTGAGGACGGATGGCTGACCATATGGTTCAACGAACCGCAGTCACGAAACCCGCTGACGATCGCGCGCATCCGGGATGTCCATGCAGTGTGTGCGGCGATCCGGGGCGACCGCACCGTGCGCGGGGTCACGTTTCGCGGCCGCGGCGGGGTGTTTTGCGCCGGCGGCGACCTGAAGAGCTTCAAATCGGCACTTCAGGGTTCCGGCGACCGCGACGAGATCGTTGGCATGAGTCTTGAAGCCGCCGCGCTTCTCGACGCCGTCAACACGCTGCCGCAGGTGACCGTCATGGCTGTCGAGGGTGCGGCCATGGCCGGCGGATTTGGCCTTGCCTGCGTCGGCGACGTTGTCATTTCGGATGATCAGGCACGGTTTTCGCTGACCGAGACGACAATCGGACTGACGCCGGCGCAGATCGCGCCCTTCGTGCTGCAGCGTCTGGGTTCGCGGACAGGCCGCAAGCTGATGCTGCTTGCCTCCACGCTTGATGCGCAGGACGCAATGCGGTCCGGCCTCGTCGACACGGTCACGTCCGGTGAAGAGGCGATGACCGCCTGTATCGATGAGATCAGAAGCCAGGTGATGCGCTGCGCACCGGGCGCCGTCGCCGAGACCAAACGCCTGATCCTGACCCTGCCCGATCTGGCGCGCGCCGATCGGGCCCAGGCGGCGGCCAACAGCTTTGCCGAAAGGATGATGACGGACGAAGCGCGCGAGGGCGTGGCAAGCTTTCTGGAAAAACGCAAACCGAAATGGGCGGAGGGCTGAGAACCGTGGCGTTCGATTCGATCCTTGTCGCCAATCGCGGCGAAATCGCCTGCCGCATCATCCGCACCGCCCGAAACCTGGGCTTGAGGACCGTTGCCGTCTATTCCGAGGCGGACCGCGGCGCGCCGCATGCGACGATGGCCGACGAGGCGGTGATGATCGGCCCGGCTCCTGTGGGCGAGAGCTATCTGCGCTCAGACCGGATCATCGAGGCGGCGCAGGCGACCCGCGCGGGCGCGATCCATCCGGGCTACGGCTTCCTGTCCGAGAACGAGGCGTTTGCGGAGGCCGTCGACAATGCCGGCCTCGTCTTTGTCGGACCGCCGGCAAAGGCGATCTACCTGATGGGCAACAAGGCGGAAGCGCGCCGGCGGATGATCGATGCCGGCGTGTCATGCGTGCCGGGATATGAGGACGAGGACCAGAGCGATGCCGCGCTCACGGAAGCGGCCGAAGCGATCGGCTATCCGGTCATGGTCAAGGCGGCCGCCGGCGGCGGCGGGCGCGGCATGCGGCTTGTGCATGATCCAGCACAGCTTGACGAAGCGCTGGCACTGGCGCGGGCCGAGGCCGCCAGCGCCTTCGGCTCCGATGAACTGATCCTCGAAAAGGCCATCGAGCGGCCGCGTCACGTGGAGGTTCAGGTCTTTGCCGATGCCCATGGCAACGTCATCCATCTTGGAGAACGTGACTGCTCGGTTCAAAGACGGCATCAGAAGGTGGTTGAGGAATCCCCCTGCCCGGTTTTGACACCGCCGCTGCGGGCGGAAATGGGCGCGGCGGCCGTTCATGCCGCAAGGGCGGTCGATTACCGGGGCGCCGGAACGGTGGAGTTTCTTCTCGATGCATCGGACGCGTTCTATTTCCTGGAGATGAACACCCGCCTGCAGGTCGAACATCCGGTGACCGAACTTGTCACCGGGCTCGATCTGGTGGCGATGCAGATCGCCGTGGCGCAGGACGCGCCGCTGCCGCTTGAACAGTCGGACCTCAAGATGCAGGGCCATGCGATCGAGGTTCGCCTCTATGCGGAGGATCCGGCCCGCGATTTCCTTCCGGCAACGGGCCCTGTCGATTTGTGGCGTCCGGCCGCGGGGGATGGCATTCGCATCGATGCGGGCATCAGGACCGGGCAGGATATCACCCCCTTCTACGACCCTATGCTGGCCAAGATCATTGCCTGGGGCGAGAACCGGAACATCGCGCGGACGCGGCTGGCGCGGGCCGTGGAGGAGACGGTTCTGCTCGGCCCGGCCACCAACACGGCCTTCCTCGCCGATGTGCTGCGGCAGGAGAGCTTTGCCAAAGGTGAGGCGACAACCGCCTTTATCTCCGAGACCTATGGAAACGGGATCGCAGCGGACAGGCCGAGCGGCCACGACGTTGCGCTGGCGGCGTCGCTGTTTCTGGACGCCGAGCGCGAAGCGGCGTTCGAAACGGCGGCCTATGTCAGCCGCTCGCAACTGGGCTGGGCGAGCGCACCGCTTTCCCCGATACCCCTGCAGCTGACCGACGGCGAGCGGACATTCGATGTCAGCGCCCTCAGCCGCGCCAACGCATGGTCGATCACGGTCGGCGACGATCTGTTCGCGGTCGAGATCGCCGGGCGGGACGGCCCGGCGCTACGCGCGCGCATCAACGGCCGGACGGTGGATGCCGTTGCCGTGGCAAGGCAGACGCATCTCGCCCTCGCGGTCGGCGCGAAGCGTCTTCAATTCCAGCGGACACTCGCCGGCGAAACCGACGAGGGTGCCGGCGGCGGCGGACGGATAACCGCACCGATGCCCGGACTGGTCGTCGATGTGCTGGTCTCCGAAGCGCAAAAGGTATCCGAAGGCGATGTGCTGGCCATCCTGGAAGCGATGAAAATGCAGCACCCGATCACGGCCCCGGTCAGCGGCACGGTCGAGCGGGTCGCGGCGACGGCGGGCGAACAGGTCGGCTCCGGCGATCTGATGATCGAGATCGCTGCGGAAGACGATTAGAAAAACCCGGGCGAGGGAGTATGTCCATGGAGCAGGCGCAGGATTTTCTCGATGAGAGCGAGGCGTTGGCAGCCATCCTGTCCGACCTTGCCGATGCGGATTTCGAACAGCCGACGCAATTCAAGGGATGGACCATCAATGACGTGCTGGTTCATCTGCACTACTGGAATCGCGGCGCCGATCAGGCATTGACCGATCCGTCCGCTTTCGAGGCGGCGACGGGCCGGTTGATGGAGGCGCTTGCCGGGTCCAGCCTGCGTGGTCTTGAGAACAGCGAGATCAGCGAGCGCGGGACCGCTCTGTTGAATGTCTGGCGGGCGCTTTATCGCGACATGGGCGAACGCTGGGCGTCACTCGACCCGAAACAACGGGTCAAATGGGTCGGACCCGATATGTCGGTGCGCTCTTCCATGACGGCACGGCAGATGGAGACCTGGGCCCACGGACAGGAGGTGTTCGACATTCTGGGCATCGAGCGCGCCGAACAGGACAGGATCCGCAATGTTGTCGTCCTCGGCGTCAACACGTTCGGCTGGTCGTTCAAGGTGCACGGCAGGCCGGTGCCCGAGACGATGCCTCACCTGACGCTGACGCTGCCGTCCGGAGCGGTCATCGAGCACGGCGAGGCCGGCGACGGCAACAGCATCAGCGGGCCCGCCGTCGCCTTTGCTCAGGTGGTCACGCAAACGCGCAACATTGCCGACACCGATCTTGCTGTGAAGGGTCCGGTCGCGCGCGAGTGGATGGAACATGCGCAGTGTTTCGCCGGGCCGCCGGAGACCCCGCCGGCCCCCGGAACGCGTTTTCGAAAGCAGGCCTGACGCACCGGCGCCTTACCAGAGCGGACCGGAGCGCTCCTCTTCCTTCAGCGACGACGAGCCGAAGCTGTAGCGAAGGCCGCCGAAATAGAGATTGCTGTCGGCATCACCGGTAAAACCGTTCAGGCCCTTGCGGAGCTGGTCGTAGCGGTAACCCGCGAACATGGTCACCGGCAGGCTTTGCAGCCGGTAGTTGGCCGCCGCCTCGACAAAGAACTTGTCGGTACGGACACCGCCGAGCTCAACCCATTTGGCGCCGCCTTCAAGGTCGAAACGCAGATTGTCGCTGGCATAGAGGCGAGCGCCTGCTTTTGCAAAGTAGTCCGTGCTGTCATTGGTGGGCGTCACCGACTGGCCGATGGCCGCAGCTGCCAACAGCGTTACGTTGTTGAGGAAATACGCGCCCTCCAGACCGCCCATATAGCCGTGAAACGTATTCCCGGTCCCGGTCACGTAATCGCCATCGACAAAAACGCCGACGGCATAGACCGGGCCGCGCAGATAGCCGTGCAGGCTCCCGCCCACAATGTCGTGATGGAAACCTTCCGATGCGGCATGGCTGTAGCGCCCGTCGACCTGCAGGTTGAAACCCTCTCCCGTCGGCACATTGATCGCGCCGCGGATGGTGCCGATGTTCCGATCGCCAAGCACGCCGTCGGTCTGCCCGTAGGTGTAGACACCCTCGACATAGCCCATGACATGGCGCTGCGGCAGCGGTGCGCCGGGAAGCGCGGGCGGCGTTGTCGGCGGCGACCCCATATCGGCTGCGACGGCGCTGCCGGCCACGGCAGCGAGTGCGATCATGCACGTCATTGTTCTGAACACTGTCTTACCCTCAATCAAACCCGAGACGGCAAACAGGATAGTGACAATTGATTAACCATGTGTTGCCCCGGCCTGCCGGGGCGCTCAGTGCTGCTCGCCGACGAGACCCTTGATCAGCCATTTCTGCAAGACCAGCACCACGACGACCGGCGGCAGCATCGCCAGCACGGCCAGCGCCATGCCGTAATTGGTGGCGGTTCCGAAGCGCTCTATTCCGCGCACGAGGGTGAAATACCCCTCTCCCGTCGTGGTGATCATCAGCGGCCAGAGATACTGGTTCCAGCCCTGCACGAAGGTGACGGCAAACAGGGCGAGGATCATCGGCCAGGACACGGGAATGAGAATATCGACCAGAAACCGCATGGGGCCGGCGCCGTCCATGCGGGCCGCCTCGTGAAGGCTGGCAGGCACGGATTTGAAGAACTGACGGAAGAAGAATGTGCCGATCGCAGCGGCCAGCAAGGGCAGGATGAGACCGGTGTAACTGTTGAGCAGGCCGAGCGTGTGAACGACCATGAAACTCGGCAAAATCCGGGTCTCGATCGGCAATAGCAGGCTGGCGAAAATGAGCCAAAAGAGAAAAGAAGCGAAACGCAATCGAAAATAAACGAGCGCATAGGCGGAGAGGATCGACAGAACGCACTTGCCGAGCGAGAAGCCGGGCGCCAGTACGGTCGAATTGATCGCCATGCCGCCTGCGGTGATCGTCTGGCTGAAACCGGATTTACGTGTCAGCACCTCACCATAGACATTGGAGAACTCAGGCCCCAGGGTGAATTGGAGGCCATCGCTTGAAATGACCGAATTCTGGTGGGTTGAGGTCAAAAAGATCGCTGCAACCGGCAGCAGCATGAACAGCGATCCGACGATCAGCACAAGGTGATCCACAAGTTTGCGCATCAGTTGCGGCTGCCCCTGTCGCATCGCTGTCGAAGCGCCGGATCGCCGGCCTTTGCAGCGTTGGCCGCCGGGCTCCGTCCGACCCGCTGCACCGCTTTCGTTTTCAACAAAAGGCCTGTCATGAAACCTTCATTTTTGTGACATGTGCGTGTTACTTGCCGTAGCCTAGTTTCCGGCGTCCGTGACCGGTATGGCGCATTGCCGCCTCTCGGTCGTTCAGCTCAAGTTAGGGGAGGCGAATCATGTTAATTCGCAACTATATCGTCGGCGCCATGGCAACCGCCATGTCTGTCGCAACGGCCCTTCCGGCCATGGCTCAAACTGAAATCACCTGGTGGCATGCAATGGGCGGCCAGCTCGGCGAGAGCGTAAATGAGATTGCCGAGAAGTTCAACGCATCGCAATCAGACTACAGGATCACACCGGTCTTCAAGGGCACCTATGAAGAGACGATGACTGCCGGAATCGCCGCGTTCCGCGGCGGCGAGCAACCCAACGTCATCCAGGTGTTCGACGCGGGCGCGGCAACGCTCATCGGCGCCAAGGGCGCCGTGATCCCGGCCCAGGACCTGATGAAGGACAACGGCGTTCCGTTCGACATCAACGATTACATTTCGGGCGTGCGCTATTTTTATGCCGACAGCGACGGCACGATGATCGGCATGCCGTTCAACTCCTCGACGCCGATCATGTACTACAATGAGGATGCGCTGAAGAAGGCTGGCGTCACGCCGCCGAAGACCTGGGAAGAGTTTCAGTCCGTGACGGCGCCGAAACTGAAGGCAGCCGGTTACGTGCCTATGTCCCAGTCTCACCTTCCCTGGATCTTCACCGAGAATTTCTACTCCCGCCACAATCTCGAATTCGCCACCATGGACAACGGCTATGAAGCCGGCACTCCGGTGATGCTGCTGAACCAGGATCCGATCAAAGGTCACTTCACGGCCGTGAAAGAATGGCTGGATAACGATCTCTTCGGCTGGTACGGCACGGGCTGGACGGATAACCAGAAGCCGTTCAACGAAGGCCAGGTTGCCATCTGGCTCGGTTCCTCCGGTTCGTTCGGCGGCGTCAAGAAGGCCGCCAAGTTCCCGTTTAACGCCACCTTCCTGCCCTACTGGGAGTCACTGACCAAGGAGCCGACGCAGACCTTTATCGGTGGTGCCGCGCTGTTTGCCATGTCCGGCCATTCGGACGAGGAGAACAAGGCGGTCGCCGAATTCTTCCGCTTCCTGACCTCGCCTGAAGTCCAGTATTTCTGGCACAAGGACACCGGTTATGTGCCGATCACCACGGCGGCCTATGAGCTTGCCAAGAAGGACGGTTACTACGAGGAAACGCCGCAGGCCGAAGTCGGCATCCAGCAGCTTTCGCTGCCGGGCGGTGACTGGACGAAGGGCTATCGCCTCGGCTTCTACGTTCAGATCCGTGACGTGATGAACCGCGAATACGGCAAGATCTTCTCCGGCGAGAAGAGTGTCGACGAAGCTTTCGAAACCATCGAAATCGAGTCGAACAAGCTGCTCGAGCGTTTCGCCAAATCCATGGGCAACTGATGTGTGACGATGCGGGGCGCGATGCGCCCCGCATTTTCAAGAGGCGGGCCGCAGAATGAACAAGTCGCAATTCCGATCGCCGCTCTATCCCTATCTCCTGCTGCTGCCGCAGTTGTCGATCGTGGTGATCTTTTTCTACTGGCCGGCGGCGGAAGCCATCCGGTCGTCCTTTTATCTGGAAGACCCGTTCGGCTTTTCCTCGACCTTTGTCGGCTTCGACAATTTCAGCGACATGGTCTCGCGTTCCGACTATGTCAGCTCGGCCCGTTTCACCATCATCTTCTCGGTCCTCGTTACCTTCTTCTCCCTGGCCATCGCTCTGTTGCTGGCCGTTACGGCCGACCGCGTCATCAAGGGCGCCTCGACCTACAAGACGTTGCTTATGTGGGTCTACGCCATAGCACCGCCGGTCGCCGGCCTGATCGGCATCATGCTGTTCGACAATCTCGTCGGGCCGATCGCGGAGTTCTTCCGTTCATTGGGCTGGGACTTCAAGCTCGGGGTCAACCGCTTCGACACGGCCTTTGCCATGATCACCATATCGATCTGGAAGCAGATACCGGTCAATTTCATCTTTTTCCTGTCGGGCCTGCAGGGGATTCCGAAATCCGTTCAGGAGGCGGCGTCGATCGATTGCGCCTCGTCGACGCGGCGTTTCTGGACCATTACATTCCCGCTTCTCGCCCCGACAGGTTTTTTCCTGCTGATCATCAACATCACCTATTCGCTGTTCGACACGTTCGGCGTCATCGACGTGGTGCTGAAGGGCGAACCGGGCAACAATCCCGTCACGCTCGTCTACAAGGTGTTCCTTGACGGCTTCCGCGGCGGAGACCTCGGCGGGTCCTCGGCCCAGTCGGTGATCCTGATGATTCTGGTGCTCATCCTGACGGTCTTTCAGTTCCGACTGATCGAACGACGCGTCCACTACAGTTGAGGTCCGGCAATGACGACATCCGATATCTCCGTCGAGACATCCGCCACTGCCGCCGCGCCGGTCGTGCACAAAAGGCGGCTGAGATGGTCGACCGTCACCGATCATGCCATCCTGATCCTCGGCTCGCTGTTCATGCTCGTTCCGGTGCTCATGGCCTTTCTGACGTCGAGCCATGACAGCGCCACGGTACACAGCGGCGGACTGCAGATGACGCTCGGCGACGATCTGGGCAAGAACTACTACAATGCGATGCTGGTGCCCGGCGGCTTCACCAAATCGGTGGACGGCATGCGCATGCTGATGAACTCGTTCATCCTCGGCATCGGCTTCGCGGTCGGCAAGATCGTCATTTCGATGCTCGCGGCCTATGCGATCGTCTATTTCCGCTTCCGTTTCGCGACCTTCGCCTTCTGGCTGATCTTCACCACGCTTCTGCTGCCTCTGGAAGTGCGCATCCTGCCGTCCTACGAAATTGTCCAGGGCCTCGGTCTGCTGAACACCTATACGGGTCTGATCGTGCCGCTGATCGCCTCGGCGACGGGAACGTTCTTCTTCCGTCAATTCTACAAATCGGTGCCGAACGAGCTGATCGAAGCGGCCCGCATCGACGGGGCCGGTCCGGTGAAATTCTTCATCGACATCCTCGTTCCGCTTTCCAAGACGATGATCGCGGCGATCTTCATCATCATGTTCGTCTTCGGATGGAACCAGTATCTGTGGCCGACCATCATGACCACCGATGAAAGGTTCTTCACCATGGTGCGCGGAATCTCGCAGATCATGCAGGTCTTTATCGGCTCGCAGATCCCCGAATATGGCGAGGCCATGGCGCTGGCGATCATCGCCATGCTGCCGCCGGTCGCCATCGTGATCTTCTTTCAACGGTGGTTCGTCAAGGGCCTGGTTGAATCCGACAAGTAGGTGAATGCAATGGCAAAGGTCGTTATCGACAAGGTCCGCAAGGTCTATCCCAACGGAACGGAGGCGCTCGCGCCCTCCAGCATCAATATCGACGATGGCGAGTTCATCGTGCTCGTCGGCCCCTCGGGCTGCGGGAAGTCGACACTTCTGCGGATGATCGCCGGCCTTGAGGACATCACCGAAGGCACGATCTCGATCGGCGAGCGTGTCGTCAACACGCTCGACCCGGCCGAGCGCGATATCGCCATGGTGTTCCAGAACTATGCGCTGTACCCGCATATGTCGGTCTACAAGAACATGGCCTATGGGCTGAAGAACCGGGGCATGCCGAAGGACGATATCGACAGCGCGGTGCAGAAGGCCGCCCGGCTGCTGCATATCGAGGAGTTCCTGGAACGCAGGCCCAGCCAGCTTTCCGGCGGTCAGCGCCAGAGGGTGGCCATGGGCCGGGCGATCGTGCGCGATCCGGCGCTGTTCCTGTTCGACGAGCCGCTGTCCAACCTCGACGCCAAACTGCGCAACCAGATGCGCATCGAGATCCGCAAGCTCCAACGGGACCTCGGCGTGACATCGATCTATGTCACCCACGACCAGATCGAGGCCATGACGATGGCCGACCGCATCGCAGTTCTCAATACCGGAACCATCGAGCAGATCGGCACGCCGGCTCAGATCTACCACGCACCGGCAAGTATCTTTGTGGCCAGCTTCATGGGCGCGCCGCCGATGAATATTCTGGACGGTCACTATAACGGCAATGGCGGTCTGGAAATTCGCGATCTCGGCCATGTGGCCGTCGATCATACGCCGGAGGTCACAGGTGACATTCGCGTCGGCATCCGCCCGGAAAATGTGGTCATCCACCAGCAACAGGCCGATCACTCCGTGCCGATCAAGGTGGACTTCCTGGAAGAGCTCGGGGCCGGGCGGCTTTTGCACTCAACCATCGGCAGCACGCCGTTTGTCGCCCATCTCGACAATGAGCATCCGATCGACGGCGACATGGTCTTCGCGCATCTGCCGGCCCATTCGCTTCACCTGTTCGACGCCTCGACCGGCCGCAGGGTCTGATTGGGCTTTGAAAAGCCCGGCCGCCCACGGGGACACCGCCGGGAGGAATGCGCTGCCGGGTATGCAGCGCTTGGGGAGTTCGTTTTCCAGGTGACGATCGTGCGATGGTTGCGCCAGTTGCACCGGCGCAGGGCCGAGCGGGTCAGATCCATCGACGGGTCATCGAACAATCCGCCACGCTAGTGCGCGGGCGCCATGGCATAGCTGACGACCTCATATTCGATGCCCTGATCATCGTGGAAATAGAACCGGCGCCCGGGCTCGTAATCGGCATGGGAATGCGGCTCGAAACCGCAGGCTTTGACCTTCTCCTCGGCCGCGTCGAGATCATCGACAACAACGCCGATATGGTTGAGGCCACCCGTCGTCACATAACTGCTGGAACTGGCCGCCAGCCGCTTGCCGGGCGAATAGAGCGCCAGATAACTGTTCTCGCCGCCGACATGAACGGTCCGGCCGCCGTGGATGGAATCGCCCTGCCAGCGGATATGCCAGCCAAAGAGATCGCACAGCCACTTTGCCGTTTTTTCCGGATTGTCCACCGTCAGATTGACGTGCTCAAGAGATGCTTTCGCCATCGTCCCGTCCTTTCAGATATTCGATTTCCGCGTGTTCATGTTGACATTCTAATTCCTCAAGTTAACTTCAGGTCAAGGTATTTTTTCCAGCCCGTTTCGGAGTGCCGGATGAAAGCAAGCGACAGGCTGTCGATCGGCGAATTGGCGCGCCGGACCGGGCTGGCCGTTTCGGCGATCCGCTACTACGAAGCCGAGGGCCTTTTGACGGCGGAGCGCAATGCCGGCGGGCAAAGGCGTTTCCTGCGTTCCGACATAAGGCGCCTGTCCTTCATCCTGATTGCACAGCAGTTCGGCTTCACGCTGGAGAAGATCCGCGAGCAGCTTCAGTCGCTGCCGCTGGAACGCACGCCCACCAAAGCCGACTGGACGCGCATCAGCCGCAGTTTTCGCCACGAGCTCGATACGCGGATAGAGCGGCTGACGCGGCTGCGCGACAATCTCGACGGCTGTATCGGCTGCGGCTGCCTGTCGCTTCGCAAATGTACGCTTTACAATCCACAGGACGTTGCCCGCGCGCACGGCAGCGGACCGCGCTATCTGATGGGCGACGATCCACCGAAAAATACCAGGTGATCCGGGTTGGGTACAATCTGCGGCAACCGGCCTTGGCCGGTTGCGCCGAATCGTTTCGTCCTGCTAAGTGGCTGGGCCGGGTGCCCGGCGTTCATTCATCTCCAATCGGAAACGAAAGCCTGTCCGCGGCCGCATGACCGTCCAGATCGAACTCGGCACACAGAAAGCCGGCCTGCCGGCGGAAATGGACCTGGAGGAACTTCTGGCCACCAGGCTGCTCGTCCAGGGCAATTCCGGCTCCGGCAAATCGCATTTGCTGCGGCGCATTCTTGAGCAAAGCGCACAATGGGTCCAGCAGGTCATCATCGATCCGGAGGGTGATTTTGTCTCGCTGGCGGACGCATACGGCCATGTGGTGGTCGATGCCGACGGATCGGAGCGTGACCTGCAGATGATCGCCGCCCGGGTGCGCCAGCATCGCGTCTCCGTGGTTTTCAATCTCGAGGGTCTTGACGCGGACCGGCAAATGAAAGCGGCGGGCGCCTTCATCAACGGCCTGTTCGAGGTGGCGCGCGAGATCTGGTATCCGGCCCTTGTGGTCGTGGACGAGGCACAACTCTTCGCGCCGACCACCGCCGGCGAATTCACCGAGGATGCGCGCCGGGCCTCGCTCGGCGCGATGACCAATCTGATGTGCCGCGGCCGCAAGCGCGGCCTTGCCGGCATCATCGCCACCCAGCGCCTTGCCAAGCTCGCCAAGAATGTCGCCGCGGAAGCATCGAACTTCCTGATGGGACGGACCTTCCTCGAC
>NZ_CFHWAF010000025.1:17609-41970 GCF_984452065.1 Hoeflea sp.
CTTCTGGGCATGGAGCGCCGCCAGGCGGAAACCTTCCGGAATCTCGATCGCGGGCAGTTCGTGGCGCTCGGCCCGGCGCTCAGCCGGCGGCCGGTCCAGATCGCGATCGGCGAGGTCAGGACACGGGGCATGGGATCGAGCCCCAAACTCATGCCCCTGCCCGAACAACCTGAGGGTCAGGAGCTGCAGGACCTGCTTTATGCCTCGACGGAAGGCAACATGCCGCCGGTGGAAAAGAGCCGCCCGAAGCCGGTGGATGCGCCCGGCGTTCTCAGGCAACTTGCGGCCAGCGGACCGCAGATTGCGGGGGACCCGCCAAGCCCGTCCGAACCGGACGAAGGTGAAAACGGGACCGGCGCGGCGGTGTCTGCCATCCTGACGGAAATGCTGGACGATCCGGAGGCGGCTTACCGTCCGGTCTCGCTGCTCTATCAGGATTTCCAGGTGCGCTGCCGCATCGCCCGGATCAGCCGGCCGCCGGACCTTCAGGCCTTTCGCGAACTGTTGCCACTGGCGCGCGCCGGCGGGGACGTGGCGCAGGAAGATGCGGAAGACTGGTCGCGGGCGACACAGATCGCATCCGGCCTGCCGGACACGATGCGCGGCGCGTTCCTGCTTATCGCCAGGGCGGCGGCTCAGGGCGCACCATGCCCCTCCAATCTGGAGATCGCCACGGCCTATGGCACACGTTCGCCCGGCCGGGCGCGCTGGCTCATCGGCTACATGGAAGAGAACGGCTTCCTGTCCTGTTCCAGCGACCTGCGCGGCAACCGGACGATCGCACTTCCGGATCTCGGATGGCGGACGGCGCCGGGCCATCCGGATGGCACTGAGGGCCGCGCCTCCTGACAACCTGTTGTCAGCAGCACGCAGTGACGACTTGCAATTTGCCGGTCCAGGAACAATCTATAGCCTCTTACCGGATCAAATCGGGCGACAATCATGGCTGAAAGTACACTGATCAAAGGCATCGGCGAATGGCTGATCGACCAGGCTCTGAGCGAGCCTGACATTGTCGAGATGTTCGATGCCGTCTGCCAGCGCCTTTACGCCGCCGGCGTGCCGCTGCGGCGTGCGCGCCTGTCGTGGCCAACCCTGCATCCGCTGTTTCAGGCCGAGACGATCCTCTGGAAGCGCGGCAAACCGCCGGAACTCGAGCAATTCAGGCACCGCGAGGAAGAGTCCGAGGAGTATCTCGCGAGCCCGATGCATTTCATGTTCGAGCACGATGTCTATGTGCTGCGCCGCAAGCTGCAGGGGCCGGACAAGCTCGTCGATTTTCCGATCCTGGAGGAACTGATCGAGCAGGGCATGACGGACTATCTGACCATCGCCACCTCGTTCGACAGCACTGCGGATGATCTGCAGCAGCAGTTGTTCGGCATTCTTGTTGCCTGGGCGTCGGACAGGCCGGGCGGCTTTACCGAGAACGACATCGCCGCGCTGCAGAAAATCCAGCGCCGCATGGCCGTCGCCTGCAAGGCGGCGATCCAGTCGCGCATCGCCGCCAATATCGTCGAGACCTATCTCGGCCGCCAGGCGGGCAGGCAGGTGCTGGAGGGCGCCATCAAGCGGGGCGACGGCCAGCAGACGCAGGCCGTTGTGTGGCTGTCCGATCTGCGCGGTTCAACGGCGCTTGCGGACACCATGGCCGCCGACACCTATTTCGACCTGCTCAACGACTATTACGAATGCACGGCGGGCGCGGCCATCAAGCGCGGCGGCGAGGTTCTCGATTTCATCGGCGATGCGGTGCTGGCGATCTTCCCTTACGGCAATGAAAGGGAATTCAAACGGGCGGCATCGGCGGCGACAAAGGCCCTGCGCGACGCCTTTTCCCTGCGCATCGAGGTCAACAGGAAACGCCAGGAGACCGGCCGGGTGCCGATCCGCTTCGGCATCGGCCTCAACACCGGCACCGTCATGTTCGGCAATATCGGCGTCGAGGAACGCCTCACCTTCTCGGTCATCGGTCCGACCGTCAACGAGGTGTCGCGGATCGAGACCTTGACCAAGGCGACCGATTCGCACGCGCTCGTCACCAAGAAAATCGCCGACAGCGAACCCGGCAAATGGGAATCGACCGGCAAACACCGGCTCGCCGGCGTTTCACAGGAAATCGAGCTCTTTGCGCCGAAGGTCCGCGACAGCTTGACCGGCACGCAGGAGCTCGAGGCCGGCGAGGAAGAGATAACAATCCGGCACTGACTGCGTTGTCAGCTCTCGGACAGCGCAAGCCTTAAACCCAGCGCGCCGAAGGCGCCCGCAAAGCCGCGCTTCAGCCAGCGCATGACCGCCGGTCGCGATATCACGTGCCGGCGCGTTGCCGAGGCGAATGCGCCATAGCCGACGAAGACGATAAAGGTCAGCGCCATGAAGGCGGCGGCCAGCACCAGCATCTGCGCGGTGGCGTTCGCGGCTCCCACCGGCACGAACTGCGGCAGGAAGGCGAGGAAAAACAGAGACAGTTTCGGATTGAGAATATTCAGCAGAAAGCCGCTGACGATGATTTTTGCAGGGGACAGCGACGCCCTTTGCGGTTTGACATCGAGTGCCCCGCCTTCGCGCAATATCCCGCAGGCCATGTAGATGAGATAGGCGACGCCCAGATATTTGACGATCTGGAACGCCAGCGCGCTGGTATGAAGCAGGGCGGCAAGGCCGACAATGCTTGCCGCGATATGCGGGACGATACCGAGCGTGCAGCCGAGAGCCGCCAGCACACTGGCGCGCCAGCCGCGCGACAAACCGAAGGCGAGCGTATAAATCACGCCGGTTCCCGGCAGCAGAATGACGATCAGCGATGTGATGAGATATTCAAGCGGCATCGCAGGCTCCATACAGACGATCCGCGGCAAAGCAAATCAGATTTGCCAAAGCGGTTCAACCGCCGGAACGATCAGCGAGCCGGCCACGGCTGGCAAACGGGACCGCCGGTCAGATGGCGAGGTACTCGTTGCGCAGATCCTCGTCGTCGAGGACATCCTGCGCGGCGCCCGAATAGACCACCTCACCCATATCGACAATGATCGCCTTGTCCGCGAGCTTGAGCGCCGCGACCACGTTCTGCTCGACGATGATGGTGGTGATGCCGAGTTCCTTGATCTGGCGGACGATCTTCTCGATTTCCTGAACGATCACGGGGGCCAGCCCCTCATAGGGCTCGTCGAGAAGCAGCAGCTTGACGTCGCGCGCGAGGGCGCGGGCAACGGCCAGCATCTGCTGCTCGCCGCCGGACAATGTGGTGCCCATCTGGGCGCGCCGTTCGGCAAGGCGCGGGAAGTGTTCGTAGATGCGTTCGAGCTCCCAGCCGCGCGGCGCGGCCACCTGCGACAGGATCAGATTTTCCTCGACCGTCAGTCCGCCGATGATGCGCCGGTCCTCCGGCACAAGCTGAACGCCCATTTGCGCTGCCTGATAGGACTGCTTGTCGTGCAGGCTCTCGCCGCCGAGCCAGATTTCGCCCTTGCGCAATTGCGGATCGTCGACCCGGGCGATCGTGCGCAGCGTGGAGGTCTTGCCGGCGCCGTTGCGTCCCAGCAGCGCGAGAATCTCACCCTCGTCGAGATCGAGCGAGATGCCCTGCACGATGTAGGATTCACCGTAATAGGCATGGATGTCACGCACGGCGAAATAGGAATCGCGCGGGTCGGGACGGGCGCCGTCGGGCTCGGCGACCTGCAGGTCGCTTGCGTCGGTCTTTTTCAGCATGTCAGTGCGCTCCACCAAGATAAGCTTCCTGTACTTTCGGGTTCCCTTTGATTTCATCCGGCGTGCCCGAAGCGATGATACGGCCCTGAGCGAGGACCGAAATGCGATCGGCGAGCGAGAACACCACATGCATATCGTGCTCGATAATGACCTTAGTCATACCACGCTCCTTGATAGTCTTCAAAAGGTCCACCGTGCGGTTCGTGTCGTGCCTGGACATGCCGGCCGTCGGCTCGTCGAGCAGCAGCAGCTTCGGATGCTGGATCAGGCACATGGCAAGCTCCAGGCGTCTCTTGTCGCCGCGCGAAAGCGATGCGGCCTCACGCTCGGCCATGACGCCGAGCCCCACCTCGGCGAGGGTCTTTTCGGCTTCTTCACGAATCGCCGCCTCGTGCCGCAACTTGGCGAATGGCCGCAATTTGAACGACCCGTCGCGGCTGGCGAAGGCCGGGATCATCACATTGTCGAGCAGGGTCAGGTCCGGAAAGATCTCCGGCGTCTGGAACACCCGCGAAACGCCGAGCTGGTTGATTTCGTCCGGCGTATGGTTGTCGAGCACCTCGCCGTTGAACACCACATGGCCGCTGTCGGGCCGGATGCGGCCGACGCACACGTTGAGCAGCGTCGACTTGCCGGCGCCGTTGGGGCCGATGATCGCATGGATCGTGCCTTCCTCCACATTGAGGTCGACATCGCTGAGAGCCCTCAGCCCGCCGAAGCTCTTGTGGACATCGGCCACGTGCAGAACGCTGTTGGTCATGGCGTGATCCTCCTATTCGGCCGGTTGGACGACGGCTGCCGGTTCCGGTTTGTTGCCGCTTCCGCCGCCGAAGCGGCGCAGCAGCAGCCGCCAGCCTTCCATGATGCCGCCGGGCAGGAAGATGACGATCAGCATGAACAGGACACCCAGCGTCAGATGCCAGCCCTCGCCGACGAAGAGGCCGGAGACCGATACCGCGACGTCCCGAAGGCCTTCCGGCAGGAACGCATAGAATTGCTCCAGCGTGGCCTTGTTGAAGGCCGAGAAGATGTTCTCGAAATATTTGATCAGCCATGCGCCCAGCATCGGACCGACCAGCGTTCCGACACCGCCGAGAATGGTCATCAGCACCACCTCGCCCGAGGCGGTCCACTGCATCCGCTCGGCTCCGGCCAGCGGGTCGGTC
Organism: Hoeflea sp.; assembly: GCF_984452065.1. Taxonomy (NCBI): domain Bacteria; kingdom Pseudomonadati; phylum Pseudomonadota; class Alphaproteobacteria; order Hyphomicrobiales; family Rhizobiaceae; genus Hoeflea; species Hoeflea sp. The sequence goes on from NZ_CFHWAF010000025.1 coordinate 22,487, forward strand.
ACCGCCATCAGCGAACCGGCGAGACCGGCGAACATGCCGGAAATCACGAAAGCCGTCAGCGTATAGGGGCGGGTGTTGAAGCCCGTATAGCCCATGCGGTTCTGATTGGACTTGATGCCGCGCAGCGTCAGGCCGAAGGGCGAGTTGAAGATCCGCCGCGTGATGAAGAAGCAGATGATCAGAACGACCGCGCAGAAATAGAAGCCGGAATAGCCGCTCATCGACAGGCCGAACAGCGTCGTCGAGGGCAGGCCCTCGCCCGCTTCCGAGGTCAGCCGGTCGAGAATGCGCGGGTCCTGCAGGGTGAGCTGCAGACCGGTTTCGCCGTTGGTGATCGGCGTCAGCACCGAATAGGCAAGGCTGTAGGACATCTGCGCGAAGGCCAGCGTCAGGATGGAGAAATAGATGCCCGAGCGCCGCAGGCTGACATAGCCGATGACAAGCGCAAAGAGGCCGGCAAAGGCAACGCCGAAGAAGATCGCCGGCAACACGTTCATCGTGAACAGCTTGAACGACCAGACCGCCGCGTAGGACCCGACACCCAGAAAGGCGGCGTGGCCGAAGGACAGGTATCCGGTGAGACCGAACAGGATGTTGAAGCCCATGGCGAAGATGGCGAAGATCGCGAACTTCTGCAGCAGGTCGGGGTAATTGGCGCCGAATGGCGTCAGCCAGATCGGCATCAGCAGGATGACCAGCGAAAACGCGGCCAGCGCAAAAGGCTCCCTGTTTAACATCTGCTTCATGGTTCTATTCCTCCATCACGCCTTCGCGGCCGAGAAGTCCGCGCGGCATGGTCAACAGGATGACGACCGCAACCAGATAGATGATGATCTGATTGATGCCGGGGAAAATGCTCATGACGGCATTCATCGAGGCAAAGGACTGCAGGATACCGAGCAGGAACCCGGCCAGGACCGCGCCCGGCAGCGAGCCCATGCCGCCAACCACGACCACGACGAATGACAGGACAAGGAAATCCATGCCCATGTGATAGTCGGGCGGCAGGATCGGCGTGTACATCACGCCCGCAAGGCCTGCGACCACGGCGGCGATGCCGAACACGACGGTAAACCGCTTCTGGATGTCGATGCCGAGCAGGCCGACCGTTTCGCTGTCGCGCATGCCGGCGCGCACCACCATGCCGTAGGTGGTGAACTGGAGAAAGGCGAAGACCGCGGCGATAACGGCCGCCGAGAAGCCGAAATAGACAAGCCGCCACCAGGGATAGACGAGGCCGTCGCCGAGCCCCAGCCAGGCGCCTATGTCGGCGCTGCCGGCGACGGCGGCGGGCGCGGATTGCGGGATCGGGTTGGCACCGAAATAGTGCTTGATGATTTCCTGCAGGACGATGGCCAGCCCGAAGGTGACAAGGATCTGATCGGCGTGGGGCCGCTTGTAGAAATGCTTGATCAGCCCGCGTTCCATGACAATGCCGATCAGGAGCATCACCGGTATCGCGACGATGATGGAGAAGGGAACGGAGTAATTGACAAGGAATGCGCCGAAATCGCCCAGCCACGCCTCGACATAAGGGGTCCTGATCTCGACGGGCGTTCCCCAGGCGGTCTTTTCGGTCGGATGCTCGACAATCTTTTCAAGGCTGAGCAGCTTGTTGAAGGTGACCGCGCAGAACGCGCCGAGCATGAACAGCGCGCCATGGGCGAAGTTGACGACGCCGAGTGTTCCGAAAACCAGCGTCAGGCCCAGCGCGATCAGCGCGTAGGCGCCGCCTTTGTCGAGACCATTGAGAAATTGCAGCAGAATTGCATCCATATCCCTGTGCGCTCCCCCGCGCGATGCATGGTATCCATCGGACCGCCGCCGGAAGACGGCGGTCCGTTGCGATAGCTGCCGCTCTAAAGCAGCTTCAGACTAGCACTTGCGTACGTCGGACGGTCCGAGGTCTCCACCGAAGATGGACGCGTCGTAGGTGACCTGATCACGCGGCACGATCTTGACCACTTCAAGCAGGTCGAACTGAGAGCCCGGATTCTCGTTGCCCTTCACGACCAGAACTTCCTTGAAGCACTGGTGGTCGGCGGCACGATAGAGCGTCGATCCGTTGCCCATGCCGTCGAACTCGAAGTCTTCGAGGGCCTCGATCACCGCCGGCGGCTCGAACGTTCCGGCACGCTCACAGGCATCGGCGTAAAGCAGCGCCTGGACGTAGCAGGTCTGGGCAGCCTGGGACGGCGGGAAGCCGTATTCCTGGCCGAAGGACTTGACGAATGCCTGCGATCCTTCGTCCTGCAGCGACCAGTTCCAGTTGGTGGTGCCGAGAATGCCTTTGATGTTCTCACCCGCCCCCTGCGCCATGAGGCGGGAGAACAGCGGAACGACGATCTGGAAGTCCTTGCCGTTGACCTGCTTCTCGCGCATGCCGAACTGAACGGCCTGGGTCAGCGAGTTGACCATGTCCTTGCCGTAGTGGTTCAGCACGAGCACGTCGGCACCGGAGTTGAGGACCGGCGTCAGGTACTGCGAGAAATCGCCGGCGCCGAGCGGCGTGCGCACGGCATTCGCCGTCTGCCAGCCGAGACCCTCGGTGGTATCCTTGATCGACTCTTCCTGGGTCCATCCCCAGTTGTAGTCCGCCGTCAGGTGATAGGCGGTCCGGTCCGTGCCGAGCTGATCGGCAAGAATCGGTCCGAGCGCCAGTCCGGACTGATAGGCGTTGAAGAAGTGGCGGAAGCCGAACCGCTTCTTGTCCTTGCCGGTCGTGTCGTTGGAGTGTGTCAGGCCCGCCATGAAGATGACGCCCATTTCCTGGCACAGCCCCTGCACCGCAACGGCGACGCCGGAGGACGATCCGCCGGTGATCATGATAGCGCCGTCCTTTTCAATCATGCGCTTGGCCGATGCGCGGGCCGCGTCGGATTTGGTCTGGGTGTCGCCGGTCACGAACTCGACCTTCTTGCCGAGAATGCCGTTGCCTTTGAGCGCCTTGGAAGAGAAGGTGTTGAGCAGGCCTCCGTCGCCTTCACCGTTCAGATGCTTGACGGCCAGCTGATAGGCGCGCAGTTCGTCGGCGCCTTCATCGGCATAGGGGCCGGACTGGGGCACGTTGAAGCCCAGCGTCACGGTGCTGCCGGTCGGCAGATTGCAGAAGCTTTCCGCATGGGCACCGCGCACGAAGCTCATCGGAGCGGCCAGAGCCACACCCGACGCCGCGCCCGCCTTGAGCAGACGACGACGTGTCATGGTTATTTTGGACATGTAATTCCTCCCGAATGTCGCTGATCGAGCGTCCCGTTTCCTCATCACGGAACGACGCAGATGCTAGTCACGATCGGGAAAGGCGCAATAATCCATTCGGTTATAAGACTATAGTCTATGAGACTTCTGTCGCATGCTTCCGGCGCCGCTGCGGACACCAAAACCCGAAAATAAAAAAAATAGTTTCTTGATCGTGATCAATGATGCGGCAATTTATCTGTTTAGAGTTCATCTAAAGTCTGATAGTACGTTTTCTCAGCCCGACGGATTCTCAGACTGAATCGATCAGGGATGAAGTTGCAGCGCGGATCGCCCGTAAAATGGCTTGCGTTGCGCGGCTTGGAGTAAGGTTTGAATGGATTATTATCGGGGCATTTTTCAGGACGCAGTCGATCAGCTGCACGCCGAAAAACGCTATCGCGTATTTGCCAATCTCGAACGAATCGTCGGTAAATTTCCGCGCGCCGTCTACCGCTCGGAGGGAACGGCACGCGAGGTGACCGTATGGTGCTCCAACGATTATCTCGGCATGGGGCAGAACGAAACGGTGATCGATGCCATGTGCACCGCGGCCGGCAAGATGGGATCGGGAGCCGGCGGCACCCGCAACATCTCCGGAACCAACCACCCGCTTGTCGAGCTTGAACTCGAACTCGCCGATCTGCACGGCAAGGAGGCGGCACTGGTCTTTACCTCGGGCTTCATCTCGAACGAAGCGTCGATCTCGACCATCGCACGGCTTCTGCCGAACTGCCTGATCCTGTCCGATGAGCTCAACCACTCCTCGATGATCGAAGGCGTGAAGCGCTCCGGCAGTGAAAAGAAGATCTTCCGCCACAACGATCTTCAGCATCTTGAGGAATTGCTGCGCGCGGCCGATCCTCAGCGCGCCAAACTGATCGTGTTCGAATCGGTCTATTCCATGGACGGCGATGTCGCGCCGATCGAGGCGATTGCCGATCTGGCGGACAAGTACAACGCGATGACCTATATCGACGAGGTCCATGCCGTCGGCATGTACGGCGCGCGCGGCGGCGGCATTACCGACCGTGACGGCCTGACCGACCGCATCGATATCATCGAAGGCACGCTGGCCAAGGCTTTCGGCGCGCTCGGCGGGTACATTGCCGGTTCCCGGGTCGTCATCGATGCCGTGCGCTCCTACGCGCCGGGCTTCATCTTCACCACCGCGCTGCCGCCGGCAATCGCGGCGGCCGCCACCGCATCGATCCGCCATCTGAAGACTTCGCAGGAAGAGCGCACCGCGCATCAGCGCCAGGCGCAGGCGACAAAGCGGATGCTTGCCGATGCCGGACTTCCCGTCATGCCGTCCGAGACGCATATCGTGCCGCTTCTGGTGGGCGATCCGGAATTGTGCAAGATGGCCTCCGACCGCCTGCTCGATGTGCACGGGATTTATATCCAGCCGATCAACTACCCGACCGTTCCACGCGGAACGGAGCGGTTGCGCATCACGCCAAGTCCGTTCCACGACAACCGGCTCATCGCCGAATTGTGCTCCGCCCTTACCGAAGTCTGGAACACGCTCGGAATACCGTTCGCGACCGAAACCGGTGAGGAACTCGTCGATTCCGACCGGGTCGTCAAACTCACCGTGTCGAAAGCCGGCGGCTGATCGCGACCGCCAGGCTGGCGCAGGTCCGGCTCAACGCCCGCAGATAAAACGCACGAGGCGGTTCGCGGCCATCTCGACATGCTCCTGTTTGCGCAGGAAACAGGCGCGCAGGAACGCTTCTCCGCCTTCAGCGAAGCCTGATCCCGGAGCAAGGCCGATGCCCGTCTCGTCGACAATGCGGTAGGCGGTCGCGCGGCTGTCATCCATGCCGTCGATCGCGAAGAACGCATAAAAGGCGCCTTCGGGCTTTGAAAGGCGGACACGATTGGTCGCCATCAGCGCATCGCAGAGAATATCGCGATTGCGCCGTGCCTGTTCTTTCAGCTCTTCCACATAAGCGTCGCCCTCGTTCAGGGCCGCCAGGGCGCCCTGCTGCATGAACTGGGCAACGCCCGACGTGGAAAACTGGATAAGGTTTTCAAACACCTGCCCGAGTTCCGCCGGCGCCTTGATCCAGCCGACCCGCCAGCCGGTCATCGACCAGTTCTTGGAAAAGGTGTTCACATAGATGATCCGGTCGTCTTCCTGCGCAAGATCCAGGAACGACGCGGACCGGTGGCCGGCGTAGAAATACCGGGCGTAAATCTCATCGGCGATAATCCAGATCCCGGCCTTTCGCGCCAGTTCGAGAATTTGGGCAAGCTCAGCGCTGCTGGCGACCCAGCCGGTCGGATTGGACGGCGTGTTGATGAAAAGCGCCCGTGTCCTTGGCCCGATTGCCGCGGCAAGCCGGTCCATGTCCAGCTGCCAGCCTCCATCGGCGAAATCGAGCGTGACCCCGACGGCGCGGGCATTCGATATCTGCAGACCCGCGACAATGTTCGGCCAGGCCGGCGACAGATAGACGATCTCGTCGCCGGGTGCGGACACCGCTTCTATCGACAGTCTGATCGCCAGCATGCCCGAACCGGTGACAAAAAACGTCTCGGGATCGGCGTTGCCGCCAAAGTGACGGTCATAATAATCCGCCAGGGCCTGCCGCAGCGGCGGAATGCCCCGCTGCCAGGTGTAGAAGGTTTCACCGGCCTGCAGCGACCGTATAGCCGCATCGCAGATAAAGGGCGGCGTCGGGCGGTCGCCCTCTCCCACCCACAGCGGAATGACATCTTCCCGCAGCCGCGCATGGTTGACGACCGCGACAATCTCGCTTTCGGGCACGTCGCGCGCCCGAGGACTCAGTGAATCAAGAAATCCCAACTCGAACCTCCGTTTGCTGACTGTTGGCATACAGGCAGCAAACGGAAAAATCACGCGACAATCCGTTATGATCCGATCGACGCGGTTGATGCATGCGGCGCTATTTCTTCAGCAGATCGCGGATCTCGGTGAGGAGTTGGACGTCGGCGGGCGGTGCGGCCGGAGCGGCGGGCTTTTCTTCCTGCTTGCGGCGCATATTGTTCACCGCCTTGACCATCAGGAAGATGATCCATGCAAGGATGAGGAAATTGAGCGCGACGGTGATGAAATTGCCGTAGGCGAGCACCGCGCCCTGCTCGCGGGCCGCCTCGAGCGTCGAGGCGGTCACCGCGCCGGAGAGTGCAATGAAATAGTCGGAAAAGTCGAAACCGCCGAATATGGCGCCGACGATGGGCATGATCACATCGTCGGTCAGCGATTTGACGATCAATCCGAATGCGCCGCCGATGATGACACCGACGGCGAGGTCCATGACATTTCCCTTGGCAATGAACTCCTTGAATTCATTCAGCATGATGAGTCCCCTTTGCTTGTTGTATTTCCGAATACTTCTATTGGCGGGAGACTAAACCGGTTTTTGCTTTGTGAGAATCGCTAATATTTGCTTCCCACAGGTGACAATATGGCCCTGTGCATGTGTGTTAACCGTCGTCAAACGCTACGACTTTGTCCGCATTTGCCTGTGTCGCCGCAGCGTTTATGCTGTGCGGCACACCGGACCGGCTCGAAAGGATCGGCAACGTCATGTTGGCAGGCTGGGTCATCGTCACCTCCGCTTTGCTCTATCTGCTGCTGTTGTTCGCAATCGCCAGCTATGGCGACAGGAAAACGGCGGCGGAGCGGGGCGCGGGCACCGGCCGGCCATTGATCTACGCGCTGAGCCTGGCGGTCTACTGCACATCCTGGACCTATTTCGGCGGTGTGGGCCTCGCCGCCCAGCGCGGTTTCGAGTTTCTCGCCATCTATATCGGGCCGATCCTGATGTTCACGCTCGGCATGCCGGTGCTGCGCCGCATCGTCAATCTTGCAAAAGCCGAGAAGCTGACATCCATTGCCGACTTCATTGCCGCCCGCTACGGCAAGAACCCGACGGTCGCCGGTATCGTGGCGCTGATCGCGGTGGTCGGCACGATCCCCTACATCGCGTTGCAATTGAAGGCGGTTTCCTCGTCGGTGACCATCATCATGGCGAACGCGCCCTTCGAGCCGCAGCCCGGGTCTTTCCTGCTCAACGACATATCGCTGATCGTGGCGCTGCTGCTCGCGGGCTTCGCCGTGATCTTCGGCACACGTCATACGGATGCGACGGAACACCAGAACGGGCTGATCCTTGCGGTGGCGACGGAATCGGTCGTCAAGCTCATCGCCTTCACCGCGGTCGGGCTGTTCGTGACGTTCATGCTGTTTGACGGTCCGGCAAACCTGATCGAGCAGGCACGCCAGAGCAAACCGGTCACCGACGCCATCAGCTATCAGACCTCGCCGGCTCGCTGGATCGTGCTGACACTGCTTTCGGCGATCGCCATCGTCGTTCTGCCGCGGCAGTTTCACGTCACCGTGGTGGAGAACCGGACCGAGAGCGAACTCAGAACGGCCGGCTATCTGTTTCCGCTCTATCTGATCGCCATCAACCTGTTCGTCATTCCGATCGCCATTGCCGGCCTGCTGACACTGCCGGGCAGCGGCTCCGGCGATCAGTACGTGCTGCTGCTTCCGCTGGTCAACGATCTGTCCTGGCTTTCGCTCGCGACTTTCATCGGCGGGTTTTCGGCGGCAACCGCCATGGTGATCGTGGCATCGGTCGCCGTCGCGATCATGATTTCCAACGATCTGGTCATGCCGGTCCTCTTGCGCCAGAACGTCATCAGCCGCGGCTCGGACCGCAGCGACTTCACCGGCACGATTCTGAAGATCAGGCGAACCGCCATCGTCTGCATCCTGCTGCTGGGATATGCCTATTACCGGTCCGCCAGCATCGATGGCGGGCTCGCATCCATCGGCCTGCTCTCCTTTGCCGCGATCGCCCAGTTCGCGCCGGCCCTGTTCGGCGGGCTGATATGGAAAGGCGCCAATGCACGCGGCGCGATCGTCGGTCTCGGCGGCGGCATGGCGGTCTGGACCTACCTGCTGTTCGTGCCGAGCCTCGGGGGGCCGGACAATTCCGACATCGCGGCAAGCGTGCTTGATTTTCTGGTGCCCGGAACGGATGTCTTCGCCGGCGCCCGTGCCGACCCGTTCGTCAACAGCGTGATCCTGAGCCTCCTGGTCAATACGGCGCTGTTTGTCGCCGGGTCGCTGTCACGGCCGGCGCGGCCGCTGGAGCGGATGCAGGCCGGCGTTTTCATCCCGCAACGGTCGATGATCAGACCGGCGCGCAGCGACTGGCAGACCGGGATCACGGTCAAGCAGCTCAAGCAGGCGATCACCAAATATCTCGGCGCGGAACGCACGGAACGCTCGTTCCATACCTATGAGACGACGCGCGGGCGCTGGCTTGAGCCGAGCGCGCCGGCGGATATGGATCTCGTGCGCTATTCCGAACAGCTGCTCGGCAGCGCTATCGGATCGGCATCGGCACGGCTCGTGCTGTCGCTGCTGTTTCAAAAGGAGGACGATACCTCCTCCGACACGGCGCGGCTGCTCGACGAGGCATCGGAAGCGCTGCAGTATAACCGCGACCTCCTGCAAAGCGCCCTCGGGCAAATGGATCAGGGCATAACGGTGTTCGACAGGAACAACCGGCTCAGTGTCTGGAACCGCCGCTTCCGCGCACTGCTGGACCTGCCGGAATCGGTCGGCCAGGTCGGCGTTCCGATGGAAGACATCGTCGTGATCCTGGCGGAACGCGGCGACATCCGCCGCGACCAGATCAAGAGCATCATCGACAGCTTCCTGACGATGGACATCGCCTGGACGGTGACGCTGGCGGAATCGGGCCGCATCATCGAAATCCGTTCCAATCCGATGCCCGATGCCGGCGTGGTGACGACCTATGCGGACATTACCGAGCGCGTGGCCTCCGCCAAGGCGCTCAAGCAGGCGAATGAAAATCTTGAGCAGAGGGTCGCCGAGCGCACCGCGGAGCTGGTGCGGGTGAACGGTGAACTGGCGCAGGCGCAGTCACAGGCGGAAGAAGCCAATATCGGCAAGACGCGCTTCCTGGCGGCCGCCGGTCACGATATCCTCCAGCCTCTCAACGCGGCGCGGCTCTACTCCTCTTCGCTCGTCGAGCGGCTGGGAGGCTCGGCCGACCGTGAACTGGTTCAGCATATCGATTCATCGCTGGAATCGGTCGAATCGATCCTCGGCGCGGTGCTCGATATCTCACGCCTCGACACCGGCGCGATGAAGCCGCAGGTCAGCAGCTTCCCGCTCAACGACCTGCTCCGGCGCATCGAAACGGATTTCGCGCCGCTGGCGGCGGAAAACAATCTTGAACTGCGTGTCATCCCCACCTCCGTGCTGGTGCGCAGCGACCCCAACCTGTTGCGCCGTCTGATCCAGAACCTCGTTTCCAACGCGATCAAATACACCCGCACCGGCCGCGTCCTCCTTGGCGTGCGGCACAGCAAGGGCAAGGCCTTCGTTCAGGTCGTCGACACGGGTATCGGCATTCCCCGGTCAAGTTTCGAGACCGTCTTCCGGGAGTTCACGCGGCTCGACGACGGTGCCAGGACGGCTTCGGGGCTGGGGCTCGGCCTGTCGATCGTCGATCGCATCGCCCGGGTGCTCGGACACCGGGTCCACCTGGCCTCGACGCCCGGCAAGGGCACCGATTTCCGTGTGGAAATCCCGATCGAAACAAATATCAAGCGGGTTCACCCGGCGACAAGAGCGCCAGCGCCGCCGCAATCACCAGCGGCCCTCGATGGTCTTTTTGTGCTGTGCATCGACAATGAACCCGATATCGTCCACGGCCTCGAACTGCTTCTGGGCGGCTGGAACTGCACGGTTGTCAGCGCGGGATCGATCGCCGATCTGGACAGGCTGTTGCCCGGCTGCCCCGCGCCTCCGGATGCCATCATTGCCGATTACCACCTGGACGACGGCAACGGCATAGACGCCATCACGCTCGTTCGTTCGCACTGGAACGTCGATATCGCCGCGGTTCTGGTCACCGCCGACCGTACGCTCGATGTCCGCAACCGGGCCGAAGAGCGCTCGATCTCGATCTTCAACAAGCCGCTTCGGCCGGCTGCGCTGCGCGCATTTCTCAACCAGATCGCGGTGGCCAGGAAGTCGGCGGCGGAATGAACCGGCAGGTCTTTCGGATCGTCGGTGGATAAGGCATCAGGGAACCGCGCCGGCCTCGCGGTCCAGCGCGTCAGAGCCGATCTTGGAGAGCTGGATGACGGCCTGCGTGCGGCTGTCGACACCAAGCTTTTGAAGGACGGCCGATACATGGGCCTTGATCGTCGCTTCCGACACGTTGAGTTCGTAGGCGATCTGCTTGTTCAAAAGCCCTTCCGCCAACATGCCGAGCACACGGCTTTGCTGGGGGGTAAGGGTCTGCAGCCTGGCGATCAGATCGGCAATCTCCGGGTCCTGCTCCGGTCCCAGTTCGAAATCCTTCGGCGTCCAGACATCCCCGGCGAGGATGGCGGCGATCCCGTCGCGGATTTCCTCGATACTGGCCGATTTGGAGATGAACCCCGAGGCGCCGAGATCGAGCGCCCGGCGGACGGTCGCAGGATCGTCCGAAGCCGATACCACCACAACCGGCAGGCTGACATATTCGGCCCTTAATGCAATCAGGCCCGACAGGCCGCTGACGCCGGGCATGGTCAGATCGAGCAGCAGGAGATCGGCCTCCGGATGCTGGTTCGCGGCGCTGCGGGCCGCGCTGAAATCCCCGGCTTCAATGATTTCCAGACCGTCCTCTATCCCCGTCAAAGCCTGTCTCAGCGCACCGCGAAACAGCGGATGGTCGTCTGCTATAATAAATGTTCTCGACAATTCCAACGCCCCCTCCCAGAGGCAGCCCTATCTGGAAGGACCCGTTTCTCCCGTCCGTCCGTTACGGCCTCATCAACGACGCAGTGCATATCGCGCCGCGTCGCATAATGCTACCGGGCTTGCGGTTGGACGAAAAGCGATTTCTTTTGCGCGTGGCCGGCCCGCTCAACCGATGCCTTCCCATGCCGGGATCAGGATGCGCGCCGATAGGAGATGAGGACTTGAGCCCGCCTGTTGCCGTCGCAGCAGGTCGCGCACTGGGACACGCAGGTCCGGAATCGCTCCGCTTTCCTCAATGCCAAACGGCTGTCGGCGTATTCGCCGATATAGAGCCTGTGGTATTTGTCAGGCAGATTCGGGCATTGTGCGACATGCATTTCATACAGGCCGTCCCTGGGGACTTCGTCAAGAAAATAGCTCGCCAACCGGACACTTCCTTCAATATTGGCCAGATCTCTTGTTTTAAGTCGGGAGCGCTGACCTTTTATTGCGGTTCGCCCGCTGTCCTTCTCTCATCTCTACACAGTTTTTATTGAACGGCCAATCAACAATGCTTTACAACCGCGTCAGTGCGGTGAAAATTCACAGGCTCACGTCTTGTCGGGAACCGGTTTTTCCGTTTCCATTTCTTTGTTTTCCTTTTCAAAATCTTCGATCACGCCGAGAAAACGGCGCATCAGTTTTTCCATCACGCCAAAGGTCCGGTCGATCTCTTCATCGCTGGGAAAGCCGCTGCCGGACCTTCCAGCATTCTCCTCAAGCGCCTCTTCCAGCGCGGCGATTCGCTCTTCAAGAAGGTCGATTTCCTGCTCCAATGCACGTCTCTCGTCGGCCGCCATGCGGCAGACGATCTGCCCTTCGGCTTTTGAGCAGGCGGACATCTCGCCCGTGAACGTGTCGAGGCGGACAAAACCGTCGTCGCTCGGCAACATGACGAAGCGGTTTTCCTGGGCGATGGCGGGCGTGCCTGCCAGGGCAACCGCCAGGCCGGCCGCCACAAACCGCTTGATATCAAAAAACCCGTTCATTTGAGCCTGCCCCCGCGTGCTAAATCCACTTCCACGGTGTAGTTAAGCAATGAACATGCCAAAAATACGGTGGCTTGCAAACGGGCAGCCGGCGAACCGGCGCGCAGCATGGAGAACGATGTGACGACAGCAGGAACCATCTACAAGATCGTGCCGCGGAGCTTGTGGCGGGAGGCAGGACAAAAGGGACGCTTCGACGGCGCGCCGATCGACGTCGAAGACGGCTATATCCACTTTTCCACCGCGCAGCAGGTCGCGCAGACGGCCGCCTTGCACTTTGCCGGGTTGGACGATCTGCTGCTCGTCGCCGTTGACGGCAAGGCGCTCGGCGAGGCACTCAAATACGAGCCGTCGCGCGGCGGGGACCTGTTTCCGCATCTGTACGGTTCCCTGCCCCTGGAGGCGGTCATCTGGGAAAAGGACATGCCGCCTGAACCCGACGGAACGCATATTCTGCCCGGGCTCGAATAGCCGATGAACGCGCTTTATCCGCTGCTTCGTCACGCCCTCTTCCGGCTCGAACCGGAAGCGGCGCACCGGGTGTCCATCATGGCGCTGAAATCGGGCCTCATGCCGGCGCCGCCGATCACAAGCGATCCGCGCCTGCGCGTTGCTGCCGCCGGTCTGCAATTTGCAAACCCCATCGGCATTGCCGCCGGTTTCGACAAGAATGCCGAGGTGCCCGCGGCGGTGCTGCGGCTGGGCTTCGGCTTCACCGAGATCGGCTCGGTCACACCCAGGCCGCAGACAGGAAATCCGAAACCCAGAATATTCCGTCTGCATTCCGACCGCGCCGTTATCAACAGGCTGGGATTCAACAATGACGGCCACGCGGCGGTCCTGCATCGGCTGACGAAGCTCGGCAGCGACCGGTCCGGCCCGATCGGGGTCAATGTCGGCGCAAACAAGGATTCCGGCGACCGTATTTCCGATTATGTGCGCGGGATCGATGTTTTCTACGAGGTCGCCGACTATTTCGCCGTCAACATATCGTCGCCCAACACACCGGGACTGCGGGATCTGCAGGCACGCGACAGCCTCGGGGAGCTGCTGGCGGCGGTGCGCGAGGCGCGCGACGGCCGCCGCCGCGAAGCGGACGCCTACAAGCCGGTTTTCCTCAAGGTCGCACCGGATCTGGCCGACCGCGATCTGTCGGACATCGCCGAACTCTCGCGCGCTCATGAACTCGACGGGCTCATCGTCTCCAACACGACGCTGGCGCGCGCGGGCTTGAGCGCATCGCGGCATGCGGGCGAGACGGGCGGGATGTCGGGGCGGCCGCTTTTTGAACGATCCACGATCGTGCTTGCGAAGCTTCGGCGTCTCGTCGGTCCTTCCACGACGCTGATCGGGCTGGGCGGTGTTGACAGCGCCGAGACCGCGACGGAGAAGATCCGGGCAGGTGCCGACCTCGTGCAGCTTTATACCGGCCTCATCTATGAGGGCCCCGACATTATCACGTCAATTCTGAAAGGGCTTGTCGATGCGATGGACAGGACCGGGGCCGGGACGGTCAGCGATCTTCGCGATTCGCATCTGGACAAGTGGGCGGACAGGACACTCGCCTGATCGCGGGCATGCGGTTGAACAGGCGTTGCGTCAGTGCACGGTTCTCGATGGCCGATCCAGCATGCGGGCGACTTCCGTCACCGAACTGGTGCTTTTAAACTGACGAATATCGAGCGCCGTGCCGGTCCGCTCCTCGATGATCATAAGCAGCGTCAGATGAACGATACTGTCCCAATCGGGAAGCTGCGCGAGCTCACAGTGACAATCGACACGCTCGACCGGCATCAGCAGGATGTCGGCCACCATCTGCCGGACCGCACTGACATTGTCCTCGGGAGGCAGGTCTGTTCGTTCATGTCTCATGAGGCGTACTTTATAACGCCAAAACCTATAAAAAATATGTACCGCGATAAATTTTTAACAGTTTTTGCAACGAGCCCGAAACGATTGCCGGAGACACCGGCTGGTTCGATTTTTTCAACTCTCTGAAATTTATCGGAAAAAACGGAAATTCGCGATGTATTAACCAGAAAATAAACGATCACGTTTTGCAAGGTTTTCATTGCATCCGACGCCCTGCAGAGGTCCGATTTCATGAATCCGCAGTCTCAGGGCGCACCAAATGCGTACCTGGCGCGCCGGCCGAGAATGAGGAAGAGCATGATGCCCCGCGCGCCAAGAAATACCAGAAGGGCGATCCACAGGCCGTGGTTTCCAAGGACGGGCACCAGCAGCCACACCAACAGCCCGAACAGCGCCAGCGACACCAGCATCATATTGCGCATATCGCCGGACCAGGTGGCGCCGATGAACACACCGTCCATTTCAAAGGCCAGCACGCCGGCGAGCGCCGTCAGGGATGCCCAGACGATGAAAACCCGCGCCTCGGAGCGGACCGTTTCGGAGACGGTGAGGAGATCGACGATGGTTCCGCCGAAGAGGAGAAAAAACGCTGTCGACACGGATGCGAGGCCGATGCCCCAGAACAGCGTCAGGCGAACCGCCCGGTCGAAGGCCGGGCGGTAATTCGCGCCGATGGCGCGGCCGGCAAGCTGTTCCGCCGCATTCGCGAAGCCGTCAAGATAATAGCTGGCGACCAGAAAGAAGTTCATCAGCACGGCATTGGCCGCGAGCGTGACGGGACCGAACTGCGCGCCCTGCCTGACAAACAGGGCGAAAGCGGCAATCAGCGCAAAGGAACGGATCATGATATCGCGGTTGAGCGACATCAGGCGTGCAATCGCCGGCCGGTCCACAATGCGCCGCCAGCCCGGACGAAGCGAACGGTCGAAGCCCGCGACCACAAAGGCAAAGCCGACAAGCGCGCCGACGGTCTCGCCGATGACGGTGGCCCAGGCGACACCGGTGATGCCCCACTCCAGCGTCAGCCCGAGATAGATGGACAAAACGATGTTGATGCCGTTGATGAGCGTTTGCAGCAGCAGGCCGGCGACCGCCTCGCCGCGCCCCAGCAAAAAGCCGAGAATCGCGTAGTTCGCCAGCCCCATCGGTGCCGAGATCATACGGACGGAGACATAGAGCCCGGTTGCGGCGCGGACGTCCTGTCCGGGCGCCATGGCCCAGAGCCCGAACAGGATGATCAGGGGCGACAAAAGCAGGACCGCAATGCCGCAGACAATGCCGATGCTCAGCGAGCGCCAGAAGACGGCCTGCTCTTCCGTGCCGTCGCCGCGGCCGAGAGCCTGCGCCACAAGGCCGGTGGTCGAGGCGCGAAGGAAGTTGAACGTCGCGAACACCAGATCGAAAACGATCGCGCCGACCGCCAGGCCGCCGATCAATGCCGGCTGGCCCAGCCGCCCGACGACGGCTGTGTCGACGAGACCCAGCAAGGGCGTCGTCAGATAGGCAAGTGTCATCGGAACCGCGATGGACAGAACCAGGCGGTTGCTTACCGAAAAAGGCCGTTGAACCGGCCCGGCCTCATCCGGCGCACGCGTCTGTTGCATTGTTCACACCAGTTCAGCCAGCACCGTGGCGTGGGGACGATCCGTCGAAGCGGATTTCGGGAAACGGCGCTAACGCCGGTAACTCATGATGCGCACGATCAGGAAGACCGGCAGAACGACAACCGCGCCGAGGACGAGATAATCGCCGAAACGCCCGAGGGCGGCAAATCCGAGTTCCCAAAGATTCCTGATAAAGTCGCCGACAGCCCGCACGATATCCATGGGATACCAGTTGAACGCGCTCATAACCGCACCGACAATGAAGGACAATACGATCAGCTTGATGAGCGTTCGGCCCGGCGTGTCTCCGAGAAAACGATTGAGATTTCCGGACATGCGGCGTTACTCCGATTTCGTGTCGGGCCATAGGTAATCGCGAATCATCCGGGGTTCAACTGCGCAAGCCTGCACCACAAGACCGTTTTTCGGCGATCCTCATTGGTCTAACCTCTCGACGTGCACGATGATTCTGAAAAGAAGAGCGGGAAGACGGAAGCCGTGCTGCCGGAGCCTTTCGGCGGCTGGTTCGCATCGTGCGGCTGGCGGCCGCGCCGCCATCAGCTCGATCTCGTCGACAATGCGCAGGCCGGCCACTCGTCGCTGCTGATCGCGCCGACGGGCGCAGGCAAGACCCTTGCAGGCTTCCTGCCGTCACTGATCGATATCTCGCTCAGGCAAGAGAAAAGACGGCCGGGCGCGGCGCGCGCATCGGCACGGCGCGGCATCCACACGCTTTACGTCTCGCCCCTCAAAGCGCTCGCCGTCGACATCGAGCGCAACCTGGCGGCCCCGGTCGGTGACATGGATCTGCCGGTCCGCATCGAGACGCGCACGGGTGACACACCGCAATCGAAACGGCAAAGGCAAAAGCTCAACCCGCCCGATATTCTGCTGACCACGCCGGAGCAGATCGCGCTTCTGATCGCCAGCAGGGAAGCCGATCTCCTTTTCAGCGATCTGCGGTTTGTCATCTTCGACGAACTGCACTCGCTGGTCAGTTCCAAGCGCGGCCATCTGCTGTCGCTGGGTCTTGCCCGCCTGCGCCGGCATCAGCCTGCGCTTCAGACGATCGGCCTGTCGGCGACGGTCGCGGACCCTGGGGCCCTGCAGGCCTGGCTCATGCCGCAGTCGATACCTGATAAGTCGGTGCTTTCCCGTCGCATTGTCGTCGCGGGCGGCGCGAAACCGCACATCACCATTCTTGAGACCGACGAACGCGTGCCCTGGTCGGGCCATTCGGCGCGTTATGCGATGGACGACGTCTACGAGGCCATCAAGGAGCACCGCACGACCTTGCTGTTCGTGAATACGCGCAGCCAGGCCGAATTGCTGTTTCAGGAACTGTGGCGCATCAATGAGGACCATCTGCCCATTGCGCTGCATCACGGCTCGCTCGACGCCAGCCAGCGCCGAAAGGTGGAAGCGGCCATGTCCGACAACCGCCTGCGCGCCGTGGTCGCCACGTCGACGCTGGATCTCGGTATCGACTGGGGCGACGTCGATCTTGTCGTTCATATCGGCGCGCCGAAGGGCGCGAGCCGGCTGGCGCAGCGGATCGGACGTTCCAATCACCGCATGGACGAGCCGAGCCGCGCCATTCTGGTTCCGGCGAACCGGTTCGAGGTCATGGAGTGCCGGGCGGCGCTCGACGCGAACTATCTCGGTGCCCAGGACACGCCGCCGCTCGGAGACGGAACGCTGGACGTGCTTGCACAGCATGTTCTGGGCATGGCCTGCGCCGAACCGTTTCGCAGTGACGATCTCTACCGCGAAGTGACGTCGGCTGCGCCCTACAGGGCCCTTGGGCGCGACCGGTTCGACCGGGTCGTCGACTTCGTGGCAACCGGCGGCTACGCCCTCAAAACATACGACCGGTATGCGCGGATAAAGCTGACGAAAGACGGCACATGGCGCGTCAGCCATCCGCGCATCGCGCAGCAATACCGGCTCAATATCGGAACGATCATCGAGGCGCCCGAACTGAAAATCCGCCTGACGCGCCACAGCGGCCGCGGCACGAATGTGCGCGGCGGACCGGTGCTTGGAAAAATCGAGGAGTATTTCGTCGAGATGCTGTCGCCCGGCGACACGTTCCTGTTTGCCGGCAAGGTCCTTCGTTTCGAGGGCATCCGGGAAAACGAATGCATCGTATCGAAGGGCGGTACTGGCAATCCCCGCATTCCCGCCTATGCCGGCGGCAAGTTTCCGCTCTCCACCTATCTGGCCGATCAGGTCCGCACCATGCTCGCCGAGCCCGATACGTGGAAGAACCTCCCGGCCCAGGTTCGCGAGTGGCTTGAAATCCAGAAGGAGAAATCGGTCCTGCCGAAGCGGAGCGAACTGCTGATCGAGACCTACCCGAATGCGGACCGGTTCTACATGACGATGTATCCGTTCGAGGGCCGGCTGGCGCATCAGACGCTTGGCATGCTCCTGACCCGGCGGCTTGAAAGGGCGCGGGCGCGGCCGCTCGGCTTCGTGGCCACGGACTATGCCATGTCGATCTGGGGCCTGCGCGATATGGGGCTGATGATCGAGCACGGCGAGCTTTCCCTCGACGGTCTTTTCGACGAGGACATGCTGGGCGACGATCTGGAGACCTGGCTCGACGAATCCTTCATGCTCAAACGGACCTTCCGCTACTGCGCGCTGATCGCCGGTCTTATCGAGCGCCGCCACCCGGGACAGGAAAAGACCGGGCGGCAGATCACCGTTTCCTCCGACCTGATCTACGACGTGCTGCGCAGCCACGAACCCGATCACATCCTTTTGCAGGCGACGCGCGCCGATGCGGCAAGCGGACTACTGGATATTCGCCGGCTTGCGGATATGCTGTCACGAATAAAGGGCCGAATCGTCTTGAGTCGCCTCGATCGGATTTCACCGCTCGCCGTTCCGGTCATGCTGGAGATCGGCAAGGAACCGGTGATCGGCGAGGCGCAGGACGATATTCTGGCCGAAGCGGCGGACGGGATCATTGCGGAGGCCATGGGCCGGAGCGATCTGTGATGATCGAAAGAGACGGGACGGGGAATGAACAGGGCAAACACGGCACAGGCTTTGGTCGCCGACGACATGATCAGCACAGCCGAAATCGTCATCAACGACACAGTTGCCATATGCGACCCGCTCGGTTCACTGTTCCTGCCGGACAGCGACACGCTGGTGGTTTCCGACCTGCACCTTGAAACCGGCGCCGCCTATGCGCGGCGCGGCATGATGCTGCCGCCCTATGACACCGCGCTGACGCTCGCCCTGCTGGCGAGCGTCGTCGAGCGCTACCGGCCGGCACGCGTCATCAGTCTCGGTGACAGTTTTCACGATCGCCGCGGTGCCGGCGCACTGCCCGAAGCCAGCCAGGCACAGATCCGCGCCCTGATGGCCGGCCGCGAATGGTACTGGATCGCCGGCAATCACGATCCGGACCATCCGGACGGCCTTGCGGGCGACTGTGTGCACGCGCTTTATCTCGATGGGCTGTGTTTCCGCCACGAGCCGCTCGAAAGCGGGGAGACGACCGGCGAGATCGCCGGGCACCTGCATCCGGCGGCGCGCGTGGTGCGGCGCGGCAAGGGCGTCCGCAGGCCCTGTTTCGCAACCGACGGGCGGCGTCTCGTCATGCCAGCCTTCGGGGTAACCACCGGCGGGCTGAACCTTCGCAATGCCGCGTTTGGCGGTCTGTTCGAGCAGCAGCGACTGACCGCGCATCTCCTCGGACGCGACCGCATCTACTCCGTGCCTTTCAACAGGCTCGTTGCTTAACAGGTTGCTGAAAAAGTTCTGGGCGCATGCCTTCGAATAGGCCTGCGCCCAACACAACATCAAGCACCGGCTCAAAAAGCCCAATCATCCCTGGACAAACGGTCAGATGGAGCGGATGAACCGGATCGCTTCACCAGATCACCATTCCATCACTTCGCGGCTGCCGGAGTATTGATGCGGGTGCGACACAACCGCCATTTGTGCTCCTTT
>NZ_CFHWAF010000026.1:0-1775 GCF_984452065.1 Hoeflea sp.
TACCTGGAAAACCACGACAGAAAACCTACCGGCGCAAGCCGGTAGTGGTTTAGCTCCGGGGCTGCAGGTCGGGCTTTTGCTTCGCCGCGGCCTTTTCATCCTTTTGCGGCAGGACAAAATGATCGGCCCGTCCGGGCGGGGCCTTGCTTGTCTTGCCGTCAAAAACCAGATCGTCCCGCGGCGTGCGGGTGAGAGAGGTCTGCGGCGCCGCGGTGCCGAGCAACTGATCCGATCCGTCAAGGCCCGGGTCGACCATGCTGATGGGGCTGGTTCTTACCATCGCCGCGCCGGTGTCGGGGTGCAGCACGAGGAGTTCGGGAAGGTTTTCTTCCGTCAGCTTCGCGATGCCCTCATTGGCATCGTCGCCCAGCAGCCGGCGGATCGATTTCTCGACATAAAACGCCAGCTTGCGCTTGCCGGCCTTTGTCATGCGGATGCCGTCGGATGTCCGCAGCCTGACCTGCTGGCCGATGATGTCGGAGCCCGTATAGACAAACTTTCCGTCGGCATCGACGAAGCCGTCCCAGATATCGACATACTCGCCGTTCACCTCCTCGACCACAGACCGGTAGATGCTGTTGAAGGCAAGGATGTCCGCGGACATGGATGACGATTTGTAGGACGGAGCGCCCACCCAGATGAGCGGTATGTTGCGGGCGCGGATGGCGCGGGCCATCGTGTCGACCCTGTCGGTGTATTCGGTGACCCATTGCTCCGACCTGACGGGTATGCGCTTGCGGTTCTGGCGGATCTCCTGACGGTCGTTGGAGCCGACCATGACGATCACGATGGACGGCTGAAATTCGTCCAGAATGCCCGGAAGGTTGCGGTTCCAGTTGTAGTAGTCGTCCCGCACCAGACCGGACGAGCCGTTGGTCTTGCGCAGGACGGCGACGCCCGGCGCCTGCTGGAATGCGGTTCGCAGGCCCTCCGACAGCGATTTGGCCATGAAATCGCCGACAACGAGGATCTTGCGGGCGTTTTCCAGCTTCTTGACCGTCACGACCTGTTTTTTCTTCGACCGCTTGGGCGAGGAACGGGTAACGGACTTCTTGCGTTTGATCGTTGCGCGCGGGCGCTGGCGGTTGGTTTTCTCGGGCCTGATGCGGCGCGGTCCGAACAGGCGGTCCAGAACGGAACGGCGCTCATATTTGGTCTGCGCCTCGGCGCTGACAACCGGCAGCGAGACGGTAAACACCATCGCAAACACGCCAAGCAGCGGCAGCACCAAAAGATGCGGTATCAGCCTGTTCAGACTTCGGAGCAATCCGGTCTCCCGTTATCGCCTTAAGGTATTGAGTAGTTTTTGCGACGGAACACCGTCCGGCGTCAAGCCGGAGCGTGACTGGAAGGTCTTGATGGCAAGCTGCGAACCGGAGCCGATATTGCCGTCAATCTCGCCGCCGTAGTAGCCGAGCGCCTTCAAATGCACCTGAATTTCGCGGCGCTCGTCCATCGAAAGGGCACCGTCCGGCTTGGGCCATTCCTGCTTCAGTCCGCCATATCCGGCAATTCTGTCGGCCAGCAGGCCGACGGCCAGCGCATAGCTGTCGGAATTGTTGTAGCGCTTGATCATGAAGAAGTTGCGCAGCATCAAAAAGGCCGGGCCCTTGGCGCCCGCCGGCATTTTGAGGACGGCCTTTTCTCCGGGCCTCGGAAAACCCCTGCCGGCAGGCCGTTTGAAGCCGAGCCTCGCCCATTGCGACAGGGTCTTCGACTGGCCGACATGTTTTGACGCGCCGCGCGGCGCCTTCACCTCGTAGCCCCAGGTCTTG